>JACPIY010000093.1 GCA_016187835.1 Deltaproteobacteria bacterium
CAATAAATTAACTAATATCAAGATTTTCATTGCTAGACGCATACACTTTCTCCTTCCTTTTAATTTCTAAATTTTGGTTCGAATATACTAGAGTTTTTATTGGGCAATCTCTGTCGGACCACCCAACACTTTATACTTTATCATATTCTTGTTACTGTTCTTCACAGAATACATTAACCCATCTACCTCATTTAACATCTTATCAACAGGGCTAGGCGGAATGGTATAAGTAACCACACCGATACTAAATGTTACAGGCCATCCATTCTGGTGTACGGCATCCAAAAGCTTTTTTTGAACTCTATGAACAATTAACTTAGATGATTCCGGTCCGGTCTCCGGTAGCAGGATAGCGAATTCATCACCTCCAAGTCTTGAAACCACATCAACGACCCGAATATTATCCTTGATGGTTTCAGCCACTAAACGTAACAGATTATCACCGGTAAGATGCCCAAAGCGATCATTAACAATCTTAAAATCATCAATATCAACATAAGTAACAGTCAAAGGGCGTTTATATCTACGAGCTCTATTTATTTCAATATCCACAGACTCAAAGAATTGTCTTCTATTTGCTATTTCTGTCAAAGGATCCATCCTGGCCAACGCTTTTTCCTTTTCCAATGCTCTCTTCAATGCCGACAGAATATAAGTAACAATCAAAAAGAGGCCTAATCTCATAACTGCATTCCAATAGAAAATGGCAGAAAATGAATAGGAATGGACAGTCGATATATAGGCTTCATACCATGCTAATGCACTGATAATGGACATCAAAATTCCACTTCGCTTTCCTGCAAACCAAACAACCAAAGAAATAGGAAGCAAGTAAAATATCGAAAAAGAAATATCCGGACCGGTTATATAATCAATAACCCCAAACAATAAGACAATTACAAATCCTAATACAATCAGGAATAACTTAGATTGCTTACTAAAATATTCCATTAAATTTGTCATAAGTCTATCAAGCGGTACCGTCTATATCCGGTTATACGTAATAAAGTTCCTAATTGATTAATCGTCTGTAAGCTTTATATGCTAGGTCTTAGGACTCACTTCATTCTCAACCTAAACTAAATCAACTTCGACATAACCTTTGCTTCCCAGCTGGTTGCAACGTCCGCAAGCCGCTTTGCAAGCTTTTGTCCTCCTGTATCCTTGGCAAATGCTTTATTCCATTCCTCCAGGTTTGAGTAGTCGGGAAACTCCCAAATTGCGATATAATGCGGCCTAGAGCCGAGAAGCACATTGCGGGCGTAAAGTCCTACAAGTTTAAACTGTGGAAGTTTCTTCTCAAAGTGCTCCGCAAATTTCTTATATGCTTCAACTATCTGTCTTTTTCCAGCTCCCTCTTTTGGGTCAAAGTATACGAAGTAGTACATTATTGTTACCTCCTTAAATAAATTGAATCATAATTATCCCGCAAGATAGTCCATAATTCCAGGTCATTGCGCCTTTCAGATTAACAGTAAGCGAAGTCTAAGCAAGATTCTATATCGTTTCTCAGGTTATCTTAGCTTTAAGAATTATCTAATTGAGAAAAAGTTAGATAAACCTCAGGTTCATTCTGAACCATATCGGCAAGGGTTTTGGCCTCTTCCCAAGAAGAAGACTGTCCTATATCAATAACCTTTTTCGAAATCGCTCCCTTGGCGTAGATAGACTTTGTCTGGGAATCCCACAAAATCTGCCAGTTTTCTTTTTCTATTCCCCTCACCCAGCCAAAAGGAAATGTTCCCATCTTTTTTAAATTCCCGAATCCTTTGATGTAGTAGAATTAAAAAATTATACCCAATATACAATCAGAATTTCAAAGCGGAAAGGTTAAAGTAAATACCTAGGGGGCGGTTTGGGAACCGCCCCTACAAAACATATGCATTAGTTTACGGAACCTCTATTACCATCTCCTCCATTCCTCCTCCGCCTTGAAAGACAACCTCAGCAAAACCGCACTCTTTTATGCTGTTCATACCGGTTTTGCCTTCATGCTCAGTATTCAGAAATGAATTTACAAATTGACTGCCCATATTACACTTGGGACAGGTAAACACAACGGTCTCCTGATACTCTCCTCTAGTTGAGACATTTATTCCACTCTTTTTATTTTCGTAGTATGTATTCCAACTATCAGCACAGGTACTTCTCATAGGATTCGCTTTAACCTTGGGAACCTTTTTTACAATCTCTAGTAGTCCTCTTCCGCCTTTAAAGGCAGCCTGGGTAAAACCACATTCCCTTAATCTGTCCATTCCGGTTTTACCTTGGTACTCGGAATTTAAGAATGGATTTACAAAGTGTTCTTCCAGGCTGCAATCAGGACATGTAAATACTGCTGTCTCATCGTAAGTTCCTCTTGTCGAGACATGTATTTCGATCTTTTCCTTTTTGTAGTATCTACCCCATATGTACGCACATGCGCTTCTTAAGCCGTTTGGTTTGACCGGCTGTTCTTTCTGAGTTTGTGTCTCTGCTTTTGTAGTTTTGTTATCATAATTCTCAGCTTTTACTGTAGACTTATTGAGTCCACAAATAATTGAAACTACAAGAAGAAATACTACTAATGTGGAGAAACTCTTCATGCTTTCTCATCCTCCTAGTTTTTGTTCTAATTTTACTGCATTTTGGAAAAGGAAGTAATCCAGGCTAAAATTTTCTATTTAGTAGCCAACTGGGGCCTGAGGAAAAGGTGAATTTGTATGCGCACGGTAACCGTAGTATTTGTCAGGCGAGTCGGATAACATTTTCAAGGGGTCATCTACTTTGCTCTTAGCTTTCTACACATCGCTTTTTAGTTTTTCAGCAACTCTATCCGCAACCCAACTCAGCCATTCGGGGGAATCCATTGGCAAAAGCTGAGTTGTAAGATTGAATGCCTTCTTATAAAATTCTCCTCCTTTCCGATCGCGATCGAGCTTGTAATATGCCATACTGAGAAAGAAGTGAGCATCTGAGTTGTCCGGATTAAGTCTAGTCGCCTGCTCCAGAGCTATTCTGACTTCGTGCCACCTCCAGTGCCGCAGCGGGTCCACTTTATAGTCTCGTAGCCATCACTCACCTCGAATTGGTCTTTGTTGAGCAGTCGGTAAGAGATCTCTCCCGCCGGGGAACCATGAGTCGCCGTAGTCTTCAACTTACCATTATTCGTTTCCGTTGATACTTTTATAGCCTGGACAGCGATAAAAGTAGATTGACCATTCGGACTGATGCGCCAGACCATGTCAATGGGATTCCCATCCTTTGTCATACTAGCCTGCCAGAGACCAATTGGGGCGGAATTAAACTCAGCCTGAGGAGAAGAAGCTTTTGGCTCGGTCATCACAGCACTGACAACACAGTCATCTACGCCGCTTGGCTTGCTTCCTGACAGAATCCTCGTCCACTTAATCCATTCATATGGCATGCCTGCTATCACAATTGAGAATGAACTTGAATCGGTCACAGAATATTTTCCATGTGACAGGTCGTAGGGTGAATCGGGGTGTCTTACGGCCCAGCTTTCCGGGCTGGTCAGGAGAAATCCAGCCTCTGAAGAGATTGTGCTCATTGTTGATTCCCCTGTTGTATTAATCTGCCACAGCAGGCTAATTTTCCGTCCTGGTTCCGATCCCCCTATCTCTGTATACCATTTTCCAACAAGAGCTTGGTCTATAGTCCCTGCAGACGAAACCGCGCTATATAGAATCATCAAAAAGCTTAGTAACAATTTTGTTGAGTACATAAACACCTCCTAAAACCATATATGATTCGATAAACATTAATTGTTAAATTTTTTGTGCTCAATTCATTTTTTGCCACCTCCGTCTTGCCGCTACATATACAAACTTTAGCCACGACTCACCTCCTTTTGGCATTAACAAAAACATATAACTGAAAAACCTATTGCCAATATTTCTATGACAGCTACAACCTATATTTTCCCCCTGACAATACTATCAACCGGGTATACAATTCAATATTGTGATATACCTATGTTCCGATATCTGAAAGGTTTCAAGTCATACTCTACTCGTCACTTTGGAGCTTTTCGATGACTTTCGTTAACACCCAATTCACCCATTCCGGCGTATCCGTTGTAGGTATTTGCTCGGCAGTGAGATTAAATGCATTATCAAAAACTTCCTTGCCCTTTTGAGCCTGTCCTAGATTATAATATGCCATGCTAAGGAAAAAGTAAGGATCGGGGTTGTCGGGCTCAAGCTCAGTCGCTTGCTCTAAGGCGATCCTTGCCTCCTCCCAGCAACTAAGCTTGAAGTACGCTCTACCAAGACAATAAAAGAAACGGGCATCGGCAGGATTAATCTGAACAGCTTTTTTATAGGCCTCTACCGCTTCCTCCGAGCGAGCGATCTTGTCATAGGTCTTTACCAGGTGAAAATAATTCCGAGCGCCACTCTGATCAAATTGAATCGCACGCTCTAAAACCTTTACCGCTTCCTCAGAGCGACCCAGCATGTAATATGAAACACCTAGGTTGCAGTATGCCTGTGAATTGTATGGATAAAGCTGTATTGCCCGCTCTAAAGTTTCAACGGCTTCTTTGTCCCGGACAAGCTTGCAGTAAAAAGACCCGAGAAAGAACTGTGCCTGTGCATGAGATGGTTCCAGTCGGACCGCCTCTTTTAAAGCCGCAATAGCCTCCTCGTCGCGGCCAAGCATACCGTGGACCTGACCTAGTATGAAGTACGCCTGAGCATAATGCGGCTCGAGTTGAATCGCCTGATTTAAAGTCTCTACCGCTTCCTCATAACGATTGAATCGAGTATATACCAACCCCAGCCTGTAGTGTGTCTCTTCATTATTCGGGTACTCCCGAATCTCACTTTCCAGTACCTCCACTTCTTTTTCCCAATCGATGTCATCACTATTCATTATATTTTTTTATACAACCTTGCTCTCCAAAGATTTCCCGAAAAGAAATGAATAAATGCCAGTTTTAATTAAAAACATGAAAAATAAATCTAAATTTAAAGCCGAGGTTTAGGAATTAACAAATCCACACTTTGCCTAAATTCCTCAAATTCAGTCGGGTAAGCATTTGACCCCCCACAGTCAATTTTCTTTCCATTGTAATATATGGTTAACGTCCAATGCTGGCCAACTAAAACACTAGGGTCCTTGTATTCACCATGCCAGTTCCATGCTCCTATTCTGTCTAAAACCCGCCAAAAAAGTTCCCACGCATTTTGAGATGGGCGAAATTATTTTTCCTCCAGGCCATGGTAGCAAACCAAAACATCCCCATGCCATAATAAGGAAATTTCTTCGAAACTTGGAAGCCCTAGTACTGAGATCTCAAAAACATCAGGCTCATAGAATTTAGCCATTCCGTTATCCCACTATTAAAATGCTGATCTTTAAAATTTTAAAGTAGAGACGCGATCAATAGCATCTCTACAAGATTCTCATCTACCAACTCAGCATCTATTAACGATTTAGATTCTCTAATGTAATTGTTTTGAGTTTCTCAACTAAACTTTGAATCCAACTGATTCAACTCCGATAAGATTTGCTGAGCTTCTGATTTAAACTCATCTACTTCAGAAAGCGTTTGAAAGTCCTGCTCGGTATCGTCTGTTTTAAAAATGGGAATAGAGATAAGGCAAATTCCTAAACCTATCCAAGCTCCCCAGAAAAGCCAGAGAAAGAAATCAGAATCAAAAATGCTATTAGTAATACCCGCAACAAGGCCACCAGTATAAACAAAAACGGGAAAGAGAAAAATACCTTTTAAAATAGAGAAGAGTCTATTAAAAACATCTCCTAATTTCCCTTCATCAACTATTAATCCACCGCCCAAGCTTACCCCGGCAAGTATTGAAGAAAGAAAGGGGAAGATAGGAGATAAAATCTGATATATAAACCCTGAGATAAGCCCTACGATTAATGCTCTTGAAAATGGAATTTCGGATTCAAGGGTTATAGCAATTATTAAGGTAATCCCTCCAAAAAGAATGGGATAGTATAATAAAGAAGTAAGTGGGAATTGGGTTAATATGAAAGCACCGAGAAGGTAAGTAAAGATTCCCCAGAATCCGCTGAGAAGTACTGGAGTTAGTAAAGGTATGATTTTGTTTTTCATAATTTGTTTCTCCGAATGATGCGCTCAAACGTACTTCGTTTTTGTAGGGGTTCAAAATTTTGAACCCCTAGATTCCTTGTTCCAGCATTGTTAAGCGGGGTTGGAAAACCCCGCCTATCCGTAGGGGCAGACCCCCGTGTCTGCCCTAAAAAGGACAACCACAGTGGGTTGCCCCTACAAAAGAAATCTAAACTCTACTTTTGCTGTTCTCTTGCCTTAGCTTTGTAATCCTTAATTATTTTCTTCCCCGCATCAGAGTCAGCAGGAGGGGCTGCCTCCATCAAACCCATTGCTTTACGAAGCTCCCCTTCTTGCTTGATGGTGGATGCGCTCTTTTGAGGAGAATTGTTAAGCTCGACAATTCTTCCCAATGCTGCTTTAATATTGTTCAAGGCATCCACACTGTTTCCTGTTTCATAATATGTCGTGGCCTGGTACATATCGTATGCTGCGTCTACAGATATTCCTCTTGTTATGACCTCTTTATTCTCGCTAGCTGCTACTTTGCCTTTATGTTCTGTGACCTCGTACGCAAGCTCCCTTTGCATCCTAACTGCCTCGTTATTTTTCAAAATATCCGTAAATTCAAACGAAGCATTTACAAGCTGCTTCTTGCCAAGCTTATCGGTTGGTGCATTTAACTTAATTAAGATATTCCGTTCCTGCCCGCTAAAAATATCGCCTAGGTTAATTTGAACTCTGCCGTCTTTTAGCGTGTGGGTATATCCGTAAACCTCTTTAAGCTGAACTCCGAAGGCAAGAGAAAGATACATCACCGAGTCTTTGCCCACTGTAGCTAGTATTTGACCAAACTCTTTTTCATATATTTTTGTAAGCTGTGTAGGAGATTCGATAAAGTAATAATTCCCCGCTCCGTACTCTGCAAGATTCATCATGAGGTTCTCGTCGTAGTTCAAGCCGAGTCCCATAGTGGTTATGTGTATACTGTTTTCTGCTGCCTGGCTCGCAACTCTGCTGAGCTGTCCTATATCCGTTATACCCACGTTTGCAAGACCATCTGAGAGAAGAACCACACGGTTTATGTAGCCGTCTCTCTTGAGCGACTTAAGCTGATCAATTCCGGCGTTCAAACCACCAGATAGATTTGTTGAATCTGTCGGATAAAGGGAATCAACAACTGAGGTTGCGCTTTGCTTTTCCTTTAAAAATTGAATAGGGTACAGCAACTCAACCTCGGTTGAGTATGCAACAATTCCTATCCTATCTTTCCTCCCAAGCCCTGAGATAATCCTTTTTGCCGCTTCTTTTGCGTATTCAAGCTTTCCCACCTCACTCATCGAGCCGCTTCTATCAATCACAAGAACAAGGTTTACAGGCGCCCTTTCTGAGGATTTAACCTCCTGTCCCTTGACCTGAAAATTCACAAGAACATCAGCATCCGAGCCTTTTAGGACATAAGGATGGCTTTGTTTGGCATCCCAGGAAACCGTATCCTTGTTTGTGTCCGTGGGTTGGGGAATCGTTGGAAAAGCACCCAAATACCTATTTCCCAGCACTAGCCCAAAAAGACCAAGAAAAACAAACAATAACAGCTTATCAATCTTTACTCTCATTTCTTGCTTCCTCCTCTTCCGATGTTTCTTTTGAGTATTTCAATCTCCTCGTTGATTAGCTTTTCTTCTTTTTCCCAGGCCTCTTTCTCCTTTACACTTTTTAAAGAGATAAACTCCGTCTCATCTTCTACTCTATCCTCCATCTTGCGGAGCACTGAGAACGGTTCCTCAAAATCAACTCCTCCGACTTCCTCCCCCACTTTTAATCTCTCCATTACGCCCTTTCGGAGTCTTATGTTTTTAACGAGAATGTTTCTTCTAACCTTTGCTGTCTGGACGCGGCTTTCGAGTTCCTTGAGAGAGGTTTCCATTTCTTTGAACTTATCCTTGTCTTCTCCGTGCTTGATTTTAAGTTTTCTTTCCTCTTCTTCCAAAATTCTTCTTCTTCGTACGGCATCCTTTACATTTTCTTCCATATCATCCTTCAGAAACTCTTCAGCTCTTTTCTGCCAGTGGGAAATCTGCTCGCGTAGATTCCCGAGCAACCGTTCCTCTTCGACCAATCTGGATTTGAGTACCAATAGTTTTTCCCTCGCTCTATCGAGGCCTTCCTCCATTTCCTGGACTACTTGATTGACAATCTTTTCCGGGTCTTCAGCCCGCGTTACCCAGTGGTTAAACTGGGACTTGAGTAGGACATTTAATCGTTTCTTGAATCCCATCTTAATTTCCTCTCTATTGGTTTTTAGGAATTAATACGAATGAAATTTAGGAAAGATTCAATCTGAAGGGAAATTAATGAAAATTTTTATCTACTAATGGGTACGAAAATGCGGGTAGTGGCAGGGCATTTTCTGTAATTTACACTAATAGAACGGTAGGAGCGCCATCCCTGGCGCGACCAGGTGGCGGCTAGAAGAGGTTCCTAACTACCCTCCCTCTTGATAGCTACATCAGATCCCGCCACCCCTACCATTTGTTCTTTTAACATCTGTATCTTAATTTTCGATTGGAAATGTATTAACAAGTGGAGTCCGTTAGCTTTTTGGCAATTCAATGATAATGGGATGTTTACCCACGGAATATGGATCTTCGAATAAGTTCGGAAAGATTAAATTACTCAGTTTTTTGGTTTTGCTCAGCACTGCCGGATTCTAATTCTTTTGCTTTGAAAAGATCGGCTTTTTGCCTGATACCTTCAATTTTATCTTCGACAAAGCGAGCCTGCTCGAATGCTGCTTTCTGGAGATTCTGGTAATTAAGGATAGCCCTTTCCCAATCTCCTCTCTTCTCGTAGCATTCAGCTAAGGATAGGTAAGCCTTCTCTATTACGGAATTGGGTGGAGGAGGGGATGTCTTTAGAAGCTCCTCATTCGTCTTTATAGAGGCTTCGCAGTTTCCTTCTCTCTGCTGCTTGAGGGCTAAATCCAATTTATTCTGATAGAAGCCTCCAAGATTTGAATATAGCTCCTCTTCCTTTATTCTCTGCTTATCCTCCCGACTCCCTTCAACAATCTTTTCTTCTGATTGTCTTTCCCTCAAAACTTCTCTTTTTACAAATTCCTTTTGAGTTGGAGGTTCCAATGCAGGTTCATTCATGTGCTTGGATTCAACAGACCCTGTAAAAGCCTCAGCTTTGTTGTCAGAGGTTTTGTCAGTTTCCTTTAGCTCCTTGGCAGGCAATTCCTCAGAGGGAGCTAGTGCCGGTGCTGCCGCTTCAATTCCGCCTTTCACCCCTGAACCCTTCGGAATAACCGGGGACGGCTTTTTAGATAAAATACGACCTTGTCCCAATTCAAGGTCTTCTAAAGCCATTTCTCCAGCGATTGGCAGATTTGGTTCTTGCGCAGCGGGATTCTTTTTAGCCATAACCTCAGTGGAATACGTATTTTTACCCCTAGAAAATAAATCAAGATTATCTTTACCGTAAGAAACCCAGAGAAAGAGAGCCAGAGCGGAACTGAGAACAGGAACTAAAATCGGCGAATAAAACCACCTCTTCCAAAAAGGCGTTTTATCCCTCTCAACCTCATCCCTAGCTGCCTTAGATAATTTGGCAAGAGCCTCGGAAGAAAGTTTAAACGGAATTTCTTCATCAAGCATTCTTCTAATTTCCTTATACTCCTCCACCTCTCTGGAACAATAGGAACAGATAGAAAGATGCTTCTTAACTGCCTGCATCTCAGAAGAATCGAGCTCATTTTCTATGAAATCTATTAAAAGCTCCTCAAATCTCTTGCAATCCATATCTGTTTTTATACCTCTTTAACCCTTTGCTCTTTATCAAAGTAACCGGCTTTAATAAAAATCTCTCTAATATCGCGGTAAGCATACCTAAGACGGCTTTTTACTGTACTTAGAGGAACTCCCGCAATCTCGGCAATCTCATTAAGAGAAAGCTCTTCGATTTCCCTAAGTAAAAAGACCTCTTTGTATTCTTCTCTCAACCCCACTATAGCCATATTAAGCAGTGCATGAGTTTCTTTATCTATTGCCTTTTCCTCCTGATTCCTTTCCACGCTTCTAACAATATCAAGTATAACGGGACTGTCGTTTTCCTCATCGGATAAAGGGGCATCCAGAGATGCGTGGCGCCTATGTTCTTCAATTCTCAAGTAATCAATACAATGATTTCGGGCAATAGTATAGAGCCAGGTCGTGAATTTCCGGTTTGAATTGTATTTTTTTCTGCCCTCTATTACCTTGAGAAACACCTCTTGAAGCAGATCCTCGGCCTGCGCATTTTGGACTCTTATCATTTTCATTATAAATCTCAGCACTCCGGCGCTGTGTCTAAGTAGAAGTAGGTCAAAGGCTCCTGCATCGCCCTGTTGAAACCTAACCATAGCCTCTTCGTCTGTTGGCTCTTCTTCAGATTTTAATCGTAACACCGAGCGCTCTCTTTAAGTCCCTCCTGTAGCCTTTAGTATAATTATACGATTGAAAAAGTGAAAGGTTTTAGTGTTTGTATCAAACTAGTTATACCCTACTCAGCAGATCAAAGTATCTTTCCCGGCTCATTTTTGCTGTCCGCAGAAGATTCTTAATAACGAAAACTGGTACCTCGTCATACATTGGTATTACAAGCGGCCGTAGGATACCTATTTTAATGTAGATTAGATGGTCGCCTTTCTGACGTGAAAACTCAAAGCCTTCAAGTTCAAAGACCCTTATGATTTTCTTATAAGAAATTGGAGTAATTTTGGGCATTAAGAGTCGTCAGGGGGAGAAGGCAAACCGTACTCTCTCCGTGGCTATTATATCCGGTCGCCTCCATGTGGTGTCCTCTCTTACAAAACCGGCTTCTTCAAGAATATCCTGAAGAGTTCCCATACGCTCAGCCTCTTCTAACAATGCTTCTATAGCTTCATATAGGTTCCTTTTCGCCTCCTCAGAGGTTCCACCGCAACTTGAAATATCAAGGTCAGGGGAATAAGAAACATACATATTTCCCTCTTTCCAAATCTGCATTATAAGATCAATTTCCACAGATTCCTGGGTCATTAAAATCACCTTTTCTAGATTATAGACAAAGATACTACCACTTGTCGAGCCACGGCTCAAGTCCTGCTTGCTTCAACTTCTCTGCAATTCGTTCGACGGCAGGCTTTTCCTTACTGTTGTGGGATAGAAAAACGTCAAAACCGCTCATGAATGCAGCAACCCCTTTTACCAAAAACCTTTATCATTTCGATTAGGTCAAAAAGAATAAACTCCTGTCAAGCACTTTATCTTAACTACCTCAAGTTAAATTTATCTTTAAAAATAATAAATAAGAGTTTACAATAGTTTTTTAAATACTTAGTCGAGAGGATACATTAAGATGAAACGGCTAGTATTTATATCATATATCCTTATCGCACTTATATCATCTCCACGTATTCCACCAACCTCAGCCGAAGGAGTTAATTCAGATAATCAATCCAAGACTGAGATGCCAAAACAAGAAGAGAAATCCGATCTATACTCCGAATACCAGAGGGCTCAAAAAGAGTTATGGAAGGATTATCAAATGCTAAGGGATGAGCTTATTAACGGTTATACTTCGGGAAAGCTCAGGATAAAATACGAAGAGCTTAAAATGAGGCAGCAAGCGTTGATAGACAAATACTTGGAAGGCAAAAGTAAACTGCTCGGTAAGTATTTTAACGATAAAGAGAAATAAAACTAACTACTTAACCACTAAGGCACAAAGGCATGAAGACGTGATTAGTTTTTAGTGGTTAGGGAATTTAAGCTAAAAACTAATCACTAACTGCCAAATACTAATTTTTTCCCGTGTCTTTGTGGCGCAATAATTAAATTTACGAACATTCATACTGCGAAGTAGAAGGAGGAAAACCATGAAAAGCCACACCGAGTATCTATGGTTTCATACGAAAAAAAGAAGAGAGATTAACCACATCACCGACACAGTAAGAGAAATCGTAAAAAAGAGCGGCGTAGAGGAGGGATTTGTTTTGGTATCCGCAATGCACATAACGGCAGCGGTTTATGTAAACGACCTCGAAGAAGGACTCTTTGAAGATATATGGGAATGGCTTGAAAAACTCGCTCCTTACAGAAAAGACTACAGGCATCATGCAACCGGGGAAGACAACGGCGATGCACATCTTAAGAACCTTATAATCCACCACCAGGTAATCGTGCCTATCACAAAAGGAGATTTAGACCTTGGCCCGTGGCAGAGAGTGTTCTACGCCGAATTTGACGGACAGAGGAGAAAGAGGGTGATTATAAAGGTGATGGGGGAGTAGAAGTCACTATAACTGGTCTGATAAATAGCCAAGCGAACAAAAGTCTGCAAGCCCGCCAGTCTTGCTGGTGGACTAAGGGCAATGAGCAAGTCACGAGCAAGACTCGTGACCTACCCTGTTGCTTACTCATGAGACTACTTCTACTCATAATTTGAAATAGTCAAACTTAATAAGCTACAATAGAAGTATTATGAAAGAGCAAAAAATAGAGAAATTTAGACCCCGAATCTACATAGACAAAGAGGGAAACTGGTATCAGGATGGGATTCCGGTTCTCCACAGGTGGACGTACCTCCATAACAATAAATTACTCGGCCGCGACGAAGGAGGAAAATATTATGTAGATGAAGGGAGCGGAAAGCTTTACGTACAGGTGGAGGACACTCCATTTGTAGTGAAAATGATAGATAGAAGGAAGGATGGTTTTTATATAATTCTCAACGATGAGACGGAAGAGAAACTCGATTTTAATAACCTATGGATCAACGAAGAAAACGTAGTCTATACAAAGGTAAAAAATAGAGAATTCGAAGCCAGGTTCTTAAGACCGGCTTATTATGAGTTCACCAAGTATCTAATTCAGGAAGGAGATAATTTCTACATAGAGGTAGATAAAACTAAGTATCCCTTAAAATCAGAAAAATATAGTTAGCTGTATAACCTTGATTGTCATTGCGAGCACAGCGAAGGAATCTCATTGAGATTCCTCACGTGCGTTCGGAATGACAAAAGAGGCTTCCAGAATGATCAGAGTGGGTTGCGGAATGACGAGAGTGGCTTAACGGGGTTGGTATTTCAGCAAAGGAGAAGTGCATACTAGGAATGCGAAACAGGATTCTGCCATATCGACTTCCATCGTTGTCATTTCGAGCGTCCCCCATGTCATTTCGACCGGAGAGAGAAATCTTGCAAAAAATGAAAATTCCCATGCCGTGTAAGATTCCTCACGTCGTTCGGAATGACATTGCTTTGGTTCTTATTCAAAAGCAAAAGAGTCAAGAACCTTGAGGATAAGTTCATCAGAAACAAGAATTCCTTTTTTACTAAGTTGGAGGAAATCATCGGAAATATTAATGAAACCGTCATTAATCAGAATACCCAGTCTATTTGTACTGGGTCTTATTCCAAATCTTTCTTCGAGATTCAATATATTAATCCCCTCCCTTAACCTTAGTCCCATTAAAACCCTATCTTCGAGAGCCTCTTGCTTATTTAGAAACTCTGTAAATGCCAGGGGCTTTTTGCCTTGTTTCACGGTCTTCATGTAAAGAGCGGGGTTTTTTAAGTTAGAAAATCTCATACCCCAAGATAGGTCATCATTCAATGGAAGGTGTGAATGTGCTCCGGCGCCGAGCCCTAAATAATTTTCTCCTCTCCAATAAAGGAGGTTATGCCTGCACTCAAATCCCGGCTTAGCAAAATTCGATATTTCGTATTGAGTGTAGCCAGCGCGCTCTAGAAATTCACTTGTAAATGTAATCATATCGGTTAGTAGGTCTTCATCGGGGAGCGGTAATTTATTCTGTGAATAAAGTGTCCCAAACTCAGTATCATCTTCGATTGTAAGACAGTAAGCGGAGATATGATTAGTATTAAATTCAAGCGCTTTCTCTAAATCCAGCCTCCATTCATCAAGAGTTTCAAAAGAAACTCCGTACATGAGGTCAAGATTAAAATTAACAAATCCCGCTCTGCTTATTTCTTCTAAAACCCTTCGGCTGTCATCGGGCAAATTTATTCTTCCGAGAATCTTAAGCTTTCTTTCTGAAAAAGACTGCACACCGACGCTTATCCTATTTACTCCAACTTCACGAAAACTCTTTAGCTTCTCTAAGTCAGCAGTCTTGGGGTTTACCTCCAAAGAAACCTCGAGAGAATCTAAAGGAAAGGTTATCCCCTCAATCTTATCAATTATTTTCCCTATGCTCTCAGATGAAAATAAAGAAGGGGTTCCCCCGCCAAAGAAAATCGAGCTAAGAGGGCGCTTCTCAATTGATCCCCTGTAGAAATCGAGTTCTTTAAGAACAGCCTCGGTGTATTCTTCTTCCGGGATGCGTTTTCCCACTCCATAGGAGTTAAAGTCGCAGTAGGGACACTTTTTTACACAGTAGGGAATATGAACGTAAACTCCTAGTGCCATACCCGTATTTTACCTAACCTGAGAAATCCCAACAAATTAAGACAATAAACTATGGATTGTTTTGCTGAATACTATATATTCTTTAGACCTTCAAACTGGAGGCAACTTAATGAAGAAACTAAAGAAGGTTCTGATTCTGTCTCTTTTTTTTAGCTTCGGTACTTTTGCACAGGAGACCCAAATACTATCATTAGATGAAGCTATTAAAATCGCACTGGAAAACAACCCCGACATCATAGCTTCAGATGCTTCCGTTGACGTTATGAAAGCAAAGGTACAAAATGCCAAATCTATTTTTTATCCGCAAGTTGAATTCAGATTTATATTACCGTTTATTGAGCGTGAATCTGGTGTATTCGTGCGTCAACTTATATGGGATTTCTGGCGTACTCCAAACCTCGTTAAGGCCAACAAGGCGCAGCTTGAATCGTCAGTGTTTGACAAAACTGGAACCCAAAAGGATGTTATTCTCGGCACAAAAGTAGCATATTATACAGTACTTGCCAAAAGGCATACTCTTGAAGCGGCTGAGAAAAAGTTTACTGAACAGGAAAAACGTCTCGAACAGGTAGAGAACTTCTTTAATTTGGGGAGGGAATCAAAGCTCGAAGTTACAAAAGCCAAGGTAAATCTGGGCAACTCCAAGCTAAATCTGATAGCTGCAAAGAACGATCTTGAGATTGCCAAGATAAAACTCCTAAAGGCATTAGGTATGGAAGAGCGGGATTTTAATTATGAACTTGTGGATATGTTAGAATATACGGTAGTGGATCTAAACCTGGAGAATGCTATAAGCAAAGCCCTTGATTCACGCCCGGAACTAAAAAGCCTGGTGGCCAAAGGAGCAGGAATGAGAGCGTCATTGTCAGCTTCAAAGCAGTCACTACTTTTTCCTGAGATTCTTGGAAGAGTCGCGTACAGATTTGAAGGAGAAGGTGCAACAGGCCCTGACTTTATAGCAGGCGTAGGAATCAGATTCCCGCTATTTGAAGGGTTTTCAGATGTGTCCAAAGTAAGTGAGGAAAGAGCAAAACTCAGGCAATCCCAGGCTCAAATCGAATCGCTTAAGAGACAAATAGCTTCTGATGTGAAAGAGTTATATCTCAATCTAAAATACGCAGAAGAAAGCCTTCAGGTGAATGAAACATCTAAAACATCGGCAGAGGAAAACCTTGAGCTTGCCAAGGAAGAATACCGTCTCGGCAAAAGCTCAGAAGTTGAGCTTGTAGAAGCCGAGTCTCTTTTGGCTTCTACTACTGCAGACCACATTCAGGCTATTTACAATTACAAAATCGCCATCGCACAACTAGAAAGAGCTACAGGGGATAAGATAGAAGAATGAACTTCAGGAATAAAAAAACTATTGCAGTTTTGATTATTCTCGTTGCATTAATCCTTTTGGTGTTTGAATTTCTGCGAAAGGAGGATGTGTCGATAGTTTATAAGACCGCACAGGTTGATAAGGGTGACATTTTGTCCTACGTTACTGCAACAGGAACTGTAAACCCTATTACCACGGTTGAAATTGGAAGCCAGGCCTCAGGAATCATAAAAAAGATATATGTGGACTTTAATTCCCTCGTGAAAAAAGGGGACTCTCTTGCAGAGATAGACCCCGCGCCCTTTAGAGCAAAAGTCGAGCAGGTTCAAGCCGATCTAAAAAAAGCTCAAGCTGATATTGAACTCACCAGAAATATAATGAATGCAAATGAAGAGCTTTATAAAAAAAGGCTCATTTCAAAACAAGAATACGATGATTCAAGGGTCAAATATTCAAGCGCTGTAGCTGCACTCCAACAGGCAAAAGCAGGGCTTGAGATTGCAAGGTCAGACCTTTCACACACAACAATCCGCTCACCAATTGACGGAATCGTAATGTCGAGAAAGGCAAACGTAGGCCAAGCTGTTGCAACAGGACGGGAAGCAACTCCCCTCTTCCTTATTGCTGAAGACCTGTCTAGAATAAACGTCGTTGCTCATGTCAGTGAAGCAGATATAGGAAAGGTTGACAAAGACCAGGAGTCCGCCTTTACCGTAGACGCTTATCCAAATCAAACGTTCGAGGGGAAAGTATGGCAGGTAAGAAGCCAACCGATTACCACAAACAATGTTGTAACATACGATGTTGTGATTCTTGTCGACAATAAAGAACTCAAACTAAAACCCGGGATGACGGCAGAAGTAAGAATACTTGTAGCCCATAAAAAAGACGTCCTCAGAGTCCCAAGGGCAGCGCTTAGGTTTATCCCCCCGCCCTCTGCTTCAATTGAAGAAAACTCCAGAGAATTAAACTCCACTTCGGTCGTGTGGACAACTCAAACGAATGGACAACTTAAAGCCGTCCCAATAGCCTCAGGAATAAGTGATGATGCGTTTACAGAGATACTGGATGGAAACCTCAAGGAAGGCGAGAAGATAATTGTAGAAGCCTTGAGTAAAGACGGGTCAGGCTCAGAATCCCTTGGTTCCATCCTACCTAAACCCAAGAGGTTTTAACACCGTGGAAGATATTATCTCAGTAGAAAACCTTCTCAAAATTTATAAACCCAATATTATCCTGGCCGATGAACCCACGAGGAATCCTGATAACAACACAACCGTTGAGATAATGAAAATCTTTAAAGCACTCAGTCTTCAAGGAAAAACAATCGTAATGACTAAACAGGATAAGGACATTGCGGCTTTTAGTGAAAGGATAATACTGTTTGAGAAGGGAAAGTCCTGAAAGATGGCAGGATTCAAAAAAGGAAGCAGTAAAAAGGTGGAATTTGTAGGGGCGAACGGCCGTTCGCCCCTACCTAGGTAAAGGAGAAATTGAATGAACCCATTGGTAGCGTTTAGAGTTTCATACAGAGCACTAAGAAAGAATAAGGTTCGTTCGATACTCACGACGCTTGGTATCATAATAGGCGTCGCCGCGGTCATAACAATGATTGCCCTTACCCAGGGGGCAAAACAGTTGATTGAGGAGCAACTGATAAGCCTTGGAGGAAATTCTCTTATCATCAATCCGGGAAAAAGAGCAGGAAGCGGTGTAACTCAAAGTTCGGAAAGCAATACCCTTACTGCTGAGGATGCAGAGGCTATAAGAAAGTTAAGCAGCGTTGCTCATGTTTCACCGATATTGGACACAACAGAGCATGTTATATGGAATAACCGGAACTGGTTTACGGCTATAGTGGGCGTTTCGCCGGAATTCACATTCATAAATGATTGGTTTCCCGAAAGAGGAAACTTTTTCACCGACGAAGAAGTTACAAATACAGAGAGGGTGGGTGTGCTTGGAAGAACGGTAGCTTTTAATCTATTTGGATATCAGAACCCTGTGGGTGAGACAGTTAGAATCGGTAACAACTCTTTCAGAGTGATAGGCGTTATGAGCACCATAGGTCAAACACCCAGTGGAAAGGATCAAGATGATATCGTTCTGATTCCTTATACAACCCTTCAGAAGAGAATCATGGGCGTTACGGATGTAGAAAATATCTCCATCTCCGTGCGAGATCAAAACGATATACCGTTTGCGGAGTCTCAAATTACTCAACTCCTAAGGGAGCGCCACCAGATACGCCCAGGTATTGAGAATGACTTTTTCGTCAAATCCCAGGTTGATATAATTGAAAGAATATTTACGATCTCAAAAATAATGACGATTCTGCTTGGAAGCATAGCTTCCATCTCTCTAATAGTAGGCGGAATCGGAATAATGAACATAATGCTTGTTTCAGTAACAGAAAGAATAAAAGAAATCGGAATACGCATGGCAGTCGGGGCTAGAGAAAAGGACATTCTTATTCAGTTTTTGATCGAAGCCGTGGTTCTTTCACTCGTTGGCGGACTGATAGGAATCGTGTTGGGAATAATAGCCACAAAAACTGCTTCCTTTTTTACCGAATGGCCAACTCTGGTTTCCCTAAGCTCAATCATTATCGCCTTTAGTTTTGCGGCGATTATTGGAATCTTCTTCGGCCTTTATCCGGCAAAGAAAGCGTCTAAATTAGACCCAATCGAAGCATTAAGGTATGAATAACTATTTCGTCTTGACGAGTTAGCGCGTTAACCCGTAACCCCCCTAAGTTGTTTATCTAAAACTCCACTCTAACAAAACCCAATCCACCGATAGCAAAGTCGTTCTTAAATTCAAGGTCCGTGAAGGAGTCATCCGTTAAATTACCTAAGTTCACCAAAAGCCTTCCGAACTCACCTGCAGGAGTGCTTCCATCAAGAACTATATCAGCCTCATCTGCACCAACCGAAGCTGGAAAGTCGTTACGTCCAAAAAATAAATAGACAGTCCCTGTTCCGCCAGCGGTTCCAGGTGCACCTACCACAAAATCATCGTTTGTGGGATTGAATTCGAGTATAACTCCCTCACTTTTTTCATCTCTATCAATTTCCGGGTTCAGATCTCCAAGAACAGCAATTGAGGTCCCAAATCTATCTTCTGGGTTTAAACCCGTAAACTCAGTTTTAAAACTCGGGCTAACTCCACTGGTTTCGGCCAAAGCTATATCCTCTCCAGCATAAAGAAAAACCGAGCCAGTATTCGTATCAGAATCAGGCGCTCCGATAAGAAGGTCGTCCCTTTCATCAACTTCTTGATCAACCTCGACAATACCTACCACATTTCCCGCTCCCACAATAGAAAAACCAAATCCGTCAGCGGGGTTGCCTTGTATTGTTACGACATCGGAAGTATCAACGGAAAGGTCTTTTGTGCCGCTCTCTTCATTTAAAAACACATAAACCTTTCCCGCTCCGGGAGAAGCAATTGCAAGATCAATTGAGGAATCGTCATCAATCAGACCAGCTTCAGCAATAGCAAAACCAAACATATCGCCCGGCGATTCGCCGATGATTATAGTTCTGGCTTCATCGGCAGGGGTAACTGATTCTAAGTCATCTCCGCGAAATAGATAAGCCCTGCCTCTTGA
>JACPIY010000094.1 GCA_016187835.1 Deltaproteobacteria bacterium
CCGGCGCCTTGTCTATCTCCTCAAACCTCACAAACTTCGCCCTCCCCTGCTTCTCCAATACCTTTGTTATCGCTGCCGTTAACGTCGTCTTCCCATGATCCACATGCCCTATCGTCCCTATGTTTAAGTGTGGCTTCCCCCCCCGAAATCTCTGCTTCGACATCGCTTCCTTACCTCCTTGACTAGTTATCACACCTAAAACAATCAATCATCTTTGAGCCCACGGGCGGACTCGAACCGCCGACCACATCCTTACCAAGGATGTGCTCTACCGCCTGAGCTACGTGGGCCTGGCAACAAGAGAGCGGGAGACGGGACTCGAACCCGCGACCCTCAGCTTGGAAGGCTGACGCTCTAGCCAACTGAGCTACTCCCGCAGATTCAATTTCGCATTGCAGAGTGCGGATTACGGAATAAAATGACTTTTTAAATCCAAAATCCCAAATCTGAAATCCGAAATAGTGGATATGGTGGGGAGGGCAGGATTCGAACCTACGTAGGCGTACACCGGCAGATTTACAGTCTGCTGCCTTTGTCCACTCGGCCACCTCCCCATCGAGTGTCGAGCTTTCAGTCTTGGGTGCTGGGCTTCCACCTACTACCCAACACCAAACACACCTATTCTCAGTGGAGCTGGCGAAGGGAGTTGAACCCCCGACCTGCTGATTACAAGTCAGCTGCTCTACCACTGAGCTACGCCAGCTTCCGGAACTTTGCGAAATTAGTCTTATATCTTGCATCAAGTCGGATTAGGATTGGTAAGTGTTTATTCTATGAAACAACTTATATTAAACAATACAAATAGGTTTGTCAACTTTTGGATTTCTGTACTTTTGGATTCCTGTACCTGTATAAAAACCCACTCTCTTAAATCAAAGAAGAGAAGCCAGTATTTCAGCCTCAGAAACCTTTGTTTCTCCAATAAACGCTTCCCCTTTCATTCTCCACATTTGGGTCCTTTTTTTTAAAATCTGGACATGGAGCTTAACCTCATCTGCGGGAAAAACAGGCTTCCTGAATCTGACGTTCTCAAGTGCAACTAAAGTGGGTTGTTTGCCTTTAAGCTCTTCAGGTTGGGAAGCATAGACTAAGATGGCTCCTGCTTGAGCAAGAGATTCTATAATGATAACACCGGGAACAATAGGAATTCCAGGAAAGTGCCCTTTAAAAAAACTCTCCTCAAGTTCAAATCTTTTTAAAGCCAGAATCCTGGTTCCGGGTTCCATCTCAAGAACGCTATCAACAAAAAGAAAGGGCTCTCTATGCGGAATGAACTTTTTAATTTCTTCCCTATCCATTAACATAAATTTTACGCCCTTAGATTCATAAAATATAAATAGCTTAAGGGGCTATTTCTTTGCCCCTCCTTTTTTGCTATCATACGCTTGTATAAGCTTATCAGTTAAATCCACTCCCTTTCCGGCATACACCACTCCAGCCTCAGTTTTCTCAAAAATTAAAGAATATCCCTCAGAATCACCTATCTGTTTTATCACACTTTCAAGCTCAGACAATATTTTCTGTGTAAGCTCAAGGTCACGCCTTTGAAGTTCATCACGAAAATCGTCTCTTGTTCTATTATACTCTTTTTCAAGCCTCTCAATCTGTTCAGCCTTATCCTTACTTGCCTGTTCACTCTTAATTGAAGCTTGACTGAGAAATTCTTGCTTCATGCTGTCAAGTCGTTGCTTCTTTTGTTCTATTATGCTTCTTTTTTCCTGGAATTCTTTTTCAAAAGAAGCCCTGGCGCTTTTTCCAGCTTGGGATTCCCTTATAACACGCTGAAGGTCTATGTATCCGATCTTCGCAGGTGATTGGGCATACGCGAGCCCCGAAAGACTAATTACAAAACTTATCACCAATAACAAGAGTTGCATTTTTACCTCCTTATTAAATTAAAATAGAGTTCCTATTGTAAATTGTATTTCATAAGGGTTCTCCCCTGAAAGCCTCTCTCCTACAGGGAAACCAACTTCAAGCCTTAGCGGGCCCAAAGGAGATATCCATCTAAATCCCAAACCAACATCCCTTCTTAGATCTCGGGGATCAAAGCTTAGATCCTCACTATCATTAAAAGCATTGCCCATATCAAAAAATAGTACTCCCTTAAGACCCGCTTCAGGTAACAAAGGAATTAGGTACTCGGCGGTAAAAAGAACCTGCTGAGTCCCACCAATAATAACAAAATCACCATCGTCTGTAGCAACACGTGGTCCTACTCTCCTAAACTTAAATCCTCGCAGTGAATTAGGTCCTCCTAGAAAAAACCTTTCACTAACAACAAGGTCATCTCCTACATTCCTAAGGTCAATTATTCCATATTCTCCCACAATTGAAAACACCGTGTTAAACCATAAGGGGAAAAAGAACCTTGTTGATAAAGTATATTTTATAAAATCTGTATTACCACCAAAAGGCCCGGCAAATTCGACAAAGCTCCTAGTGATATTGCCTTTTGATGGGTCTACCAAATTATTTCTAGTATCCCATATAAGACCAAGACCTATACTACTTATTTTCCTCCTAGAGTCACTAATTAAAAGCTCCGCATCTCCGGATACGTCTCCTATATCCACGTTCTCAAATCTATAAGTAACCCTGCCGCCTAGGTTACTAAATAATCCCCTACCTAAAGTGATTGTTCCACCGTATGATTGTCTATCAAAATCTCTAAATTCTCTATCCGTATTAAACGCGGTAACATCAAAGGTCCATGGACTATCAAAAAATGCGGGGTCCTGATAGTTTAAGAAGAAAAGCTGCGTAACCCCGCCAATTTGGGCGGAAAGGGATAATGTTTTCCCATATCCAAATAGATTTGATTCCTGAATCTGAGCGGCAAAAATAAAGGTTTCAACAGAGCTGAATCCTCCCGCAACGCTAAAAAAGCCGGTTGGTTTTTCTTTGACCTTAACGCTTACATCAAGTTGATCCTCTCTCTCAGGAGTTCGCTCTGTGGCAACCTCAATGTTGTTCTCAAAAAAACCGAGCCTGGAAACACGAGGTTTAATTGCCTGAATCTTCGTCGAACTAAAACGCTCCTGTTCTCCAATTTGAATCTCTCTTCTTATTACTTTATCCCGGGTCCTCGTATTTCCGACTATATCTATGTTTCTTACATAAACCTCTTGACCTTTCTCCATATTAAAGCTTAAATCAACTGTCAAATTCTCTTTATTCGGCTTGAAAAGAGGTTCAATATTGGCAAAAGCATATCCCTTATCACCATAAAAACTAGTAAGTTTTGCAATATCACTTGCAAGATCAGCGCGGCTAAAAACGTTGCCACTTTTGAGTTTAAGAAGATTAGTCAATTCCTCCTCATCAGTAATCAAATCACCCTCGAACTTAATAACACCAACCTTATACTGATTTCCCTCATTGATTCTAAAGATGACTACAAAACCTTCCTTTTTATCACTGTACTCTACTTCGGGTTTACTCACGCTAGCATCCAGGTACCCTTTATCCAGGTAGAGGACTCTAATCCTGTCGGTATCGTTTTCTATCTCTTGACGCTTGTATAAACCTCTCTTGGTAGCAAAAGAAAAGATATATTTAGGCTTCGAAAATATCACCTTCTTTATTTCTTTTGTCTTTACCGCATTATTACCTATAAACTTTACCTCTTTTATGTAAGCTTCTTTTCCCTCTTTTACATCATAAGTAACGCTAACAGTACCCTCACCTTTAGGCTCTATGCTATAATCCACCTCCGTTCCAAAAAAGCCCTTTTCAGAATATAGTTTTTGGATTGTTTCAAGGCCCTTTTTTATTTTTTCAAGTTCGATTATTCGACCCTCTTTTACATCTAAAGCTTCTAATATGTCGTCGCTCTTTACCTCTTTGTTTCCCTTTACCCTGAGGTCAACAACCACCGGTTTTTCTTTAACTCTGTAAATAAGCACCAAACCTTCTGCTGTTTTTTCCGTCTCGGCCGATACTTCTTCAAAAAACCCGAGTTTGTAGATTCTTTTTATGTCTTCTCTCACTGTCTCGGAAGAAAGAGGTTCGCCCACCTTTGATGTTATATTAATTTTTATAAGCTCAGTCTCAATTCTTCTATTGCCAGCAATATCAATACTTTCGACGGTGTCCTCTCCAAAGCCAAGCTTGGGAAAAGAAATCATACAAAGGAAGACAACAATGAAGTCAAACAAAAACGATTTTTCATTTAAACTTTTAGCTTTCATCTACAATTCTTCCATCCAAAAGTTTGATTCTTCTTCTAAGCCGCATAGCAACTGACGGATTATGCGTAACCAAGATTAAAGTTAGTTCTTCTTCTTTGTTAAGTTTAAGAAACAAATCCAAAATAGATCCTCCCGTCTCTAGATCCAAATTGCCCGTCGGTTCATCAGCTAAAATCACCTTCGGTTTTAAAACGACTGCCCTTGCAATCGCAACTCGCTGCTGTTCTCCTCCCGACAGTTCCCCCGGTCTGTGACTCAGTCTTTCCCCAAGACCAACTCTTTCGAGAATTTCCTTAGCCGCTTCTTTCGCATTTTTGGGTTCTATTCTCTGTATTAATGGAGGCATCATCACGTTTTCAAGAGCACTGAATTCAGGAAGAAGATAATGAAACTGGAAAACAAACCCTATCTCCCGATTTCTAAAGATTGCAAGCTCTCCGTCACTTTTATGAAACACATCTTCTCCCTCGTAAAATACCGCTCCTTCAGTCGGACGATCGAGAGTGCCTAGTATATGCAGAAGCGTGCTTTTTCCTGACCCAGATACGCCCACTACTGCCAGGGTTTCACCTTTTTTAATTTCAAGATCAATCCCCTTAAGGGCATTCACCGTGCTGCCGTTAGTAGTAAACGCTTTCGCGAGACCTCTTGCTTCGATTATATTACCTGTCATTCATACCTCAATGCCTCTACGGGGTCTTTCCTTGAAGCCTGATACGATGGATACAAGGTTGCTAAAAAACATATCAACAAACTGAAAAATGCCACCGATAAAAAATACAGCGGCTCAATTTTAACTGGAAACTCGGAAACTGGATAGACTTGAGTATCAAATGGAATAAGTTGTTTTACAACATCGCTGGTCTTTACTAAATAACATACCCCCAACCCTGCAAGAGTACCTAAAAAGGTTCCTATAAAACCAATAATCATCCCATCCGTTATAAATATTTTCATAATTCCTCCCCGTGTTGCACCCATTGCGCGAAGGATCGCAATATCTTTTCCCTTTTCCATTACGACCATTGTCAGCGTACTTACAATATCAAGCGCTGCAACGAGTATTATAAAACCAAGAAAAATCCCAATTGCAATTCTCTCAAGACGAAGTGCGCGAAATAGGCTCCTATTTACCTCTTCCCAGTTCCTGGTATAAAACGGAAATCCCATCCTCGCTGTAATCTCTTCACCTATATCCTTTGCCCGATAAATATCTTTTACCTTAATCTCGATCCCCGTAACTTTATCACTCATCCCAAAAAAATCCATCGCGTCTTTTAACGAAACATAGGCTATCGAGGAATCATACTCGATCATTCCGTAATCAGACACTCCAATAACTTCAAACCTCTTTATCTTTGCTTGAGGACCAAAGGGACCAACTCGACCAAAAGGTGATACGAGATTTACAAGGTCCCCTAACGAAACCCCTAGAGTTGCAGCAAGCTCTTTGCCAATAATGAGGGGAGGCTTACCCGATGTGGTTTTCTTATCAAGCTTCGTAATAATTTCCCTGCCAATATCAGCAAGCTCTTCGTCTTTAATTTTTTCCCCTCTGCCTACAATTCCCCTTCCTATTGCTTCGTCTATATTTGTAACCGTACCGGCACTTTCGGAATCAATTCCTCTTATAACCGCCCCGCTAACGTTGGTCTCACCAACAAGCATCCCCTGACCGTAGACGAATGGGCTTGCCCCAATCACATTCGGAAAATTTAAGACCTCTTTCTTTATATTTTCATAATCCCCCATAGGACCGTCATAGCTTAGAACAACAAGATGAGAATTCACTCCTAAGATCTTGTCCCTGAGTTCCTCTTCAAATCCCCTCATTACACCTAGAACAACGTTTAGCGCCATAACCCCAATAAAAACCCCCAGAATAGATATTAGTCCTATTACGGATATAAAGGCGTACCTTCTTTTCGATCTCAGATACCTGAGTCCTATAAAGAATTCGTATTTCATTCGGGTCTAAGGTGTGGGAAGAAAATCACTTCCCTGATGGAAGGCGAATTTGTAAGAAGCATAACCAGACGATCAATCCCAATCCCCGCCCCGGCGGTAGGAGGCATCCCATGCTCCAGTGCTGTAATATAGTCCTCATCCATTTCGTGAACCTCTTCCTCGCCTTTGGCTTTAAGTTCAACCTGTTTGATAAACCTTTCATTTTGATCAATCGGATCGTTAAGCTCTGAAAACGCATTGGCAAACTCACGTCCTGCTATGAATAGCTCAAATCTATCTGTAATCGCGTGGTTTAAATCATTTCTTCGTGCAAGGGGGGACACATCAAAGGGGAATCCAAAAACAAAAGTCGGGTCAACGATTTCTAGTCCCACTATGCGTTCAAATATCTCCACGATTGCCTTTCCTCTAATTCCTTTATGCGAAATCCCAAAAGAGTCAGCTTTCCTAAACAGCTTTTCATCGCTCTCTAAAAATTCGTCGCCAACTACGCTCCTCAGGGATTCAATAATGTTAATTCTTTTCCACGGACGGGTCATATTTATTTGCATGTCTCCGTATTTAAACTCAAGAGTCCCCAGTATGGTTTCTGTTACGAAGCATATTAGTTCCTCAATTAAGTCCATCAGGTCCTCATAGGTTGCATAAGCCTGGTAAAGCTCTATCATAGTAAACTCGGGATTGTGCTGAGTGGATGTTCCTTCATTTCTGAACGTTCTTCCGATCTCATAAATCCTTTCAAATCCACCAATCACAAGCCTTTTAAGATACAATTCAGGGGCAATTCTTAGAAAAAGCTCCATATCAAGCGCATTGTGATAGGTTTTAAAAGGTCTTGCAGCCGCACCCCCGGCAATTGGATGAAGGATGGGGGTCTCTACCTCAACAAATCCTCTCTCGTCGAAAAACTGTCTTATGAGCTTTGTGATTTTTGTTCTTTTGAAAAAAATCTCCTTTACTTCGGGGTTAGAAATCAAATCCAGATAGCGCTGCCTGTACCTTGTTTCCACGTCCTTTAGTCCATGCCATTTCTCAGGAAGAGGACGAAGGGCTTTGGTAAGAAGCCTGAACTCTTTAACGTTTATAGTAAGCTCATCGGTCTTTGTCTTAAACAGATTTCCCTTAATTCCGATGAAATCTCCAATATCAACATAGTCTTTGAAAAATTTTAAATTCTCATCACCTATAATATCTCTACGTATGTATCCCTGAATGTCTCCTGTTCTATCCTTGATGTGAAAGAATATGCTTTTCCCAAAATCTCTCAGAGCCATAACCCGTCCTGCGAGAGAGAGTTCTTTGGATAGATTTTTCAGTTCCTCTTCGGAGAAGCCTTTATAAGAAGTGAGAACCTTGTCGGCTTCATGAATAGGTTTAAAATCGTTCGGAAACAGACTTACACCTGAGAGTCCTATATCTTTTAGTTGTTGTAACTTTTTTTTCCTCTGCTCTATGAGTTCATTTTCCATGATTTGAGCTATTTGTTTTACCTAAAAAAGGGAAATACCTCAAGGAACACGGATAAAAGGCGGGTTATAATTTTTTATCATTGTCCAGAATTATATACGTTGCAATCGCTTTTGCAACAAGCGTGTTGTTATTCATAATGTCTACCTCTGAGGGAATAATTCTTCCGCGTCTAAGAATTTTTGCTTCGGCTTCCATAAGTCCTTCCTTTACTGGAGCCAGATAATTTATTTTCATCTCAACTGTAAGTAGCTTCTTATCAGGTTCCACCACAGAAACAATAGCAATAGCAATTGCCGAATCGGCAAGTGAAAATAATGCTCCACCATGTACTATCCCATAAGGTTGAGTGAGTTTCTCATGAAAAGGCATAACTAGCTTCGCATAGCCTTCATGCATCTCAACGACTTCAATTCCGAGCAATTCCCAAAATGGGGGAGATGGAAAAGGGAGTCGAATTTCTTTCTTGTCAGTCATTGATTCTCCTTGTTTATAGCCACAGAGTACACAGAGGATAAAGAGATTTAATATTAATAAATCTTCTCTCTCAGTTCTCTGTGGTCTCTGTGGAAAAGTATCAATTATATTTTACCATTCTCAAACACCTTATCTTTTCCAAACAGACTAAAAACAAGAAACCCTATCAAGCAAACAACACCTGCAGCCATGTACATGACATGAAACCCCAAATGTTCAGCCACCACGCCGTATATAAAAGAACCAAGCATTCCTCCCAAGGTGAAGGAAACGCTACAGATCGCAAATGCCTTGCCTCTATCAACATTAGGAGATAGATCAATCACCAGCGCATAAATCGAAGGATAGACAAGCCCATGACTCAAACCAAAAAGAATACCTGCTTCTATAAAATGAGTAGCGTTTGAGGCAAAACTTATTCCCATAATACTCAACGCAAAGAAGAAAAGAGAAGGAATAGCGGCTCTTTTTTTTCCTAACCTGTCTGGAATCCATCCCCCAAATATCCTGACGAAAAGAGTAGAGAGGGTATAAGCTATAAAGAAAAGGTCAAATGATTCTACTTTTATATGCTCGGCAAATACTGGAATAAATGTGAGCGTTGGAATAAAACCGGAGCCGGAAATCATAAGCGTAAATGCGGCAACAAACACTCCCTTTCGAAAAAGCGTTGTTAGGATCCCATTTCCATTTGCGGCACCGCTTGTAGTTTTATTCGACTCTCTTATCAGAAGGGCAATCAAAAAGGAAAGAAAGCCAAAAATAAAGACAACCTCAAAGAAAACATCAAAACCAAAAGCTTCAATAAGACGTTTCCCCACAAAAGGAGCAAGTGCATAGTTCACAATTGTAAATACACCAAATAGCCCTAGCGCCTGACTTCTTTTTGATACAGGCGCAACATCCGCCGTAAGAGTACCCGCCGATATAAAACAAAGAGAGAAAGCTGCACCATGCATAATTCTCAAAAGCGGAAACAAAAAATTAAGTGTATGGATATAAGCAAAAGGAAGAGTGGTAAGAGACATAAAGAGTCCACCGAGTGCAATGAACCACTTTCTTCCCCACCTGTCCACTAGCATTCCAACAGCAGGAGTTGTAAAAATAGTGCTCAGACCAGTAGCCCCCATAATAAACCCTATGTCAGATTCACTACCACCAAGTTCCTTTATACGAATGGGCAGGAGAAGAAAGGCATGGAAGTTGAAAAAGAAAATAAACCCCGAAAGAGTAACTAGAATAAATTCTCGATTAAGGAGAGATTTTTGCTGTTCGGCATCAATTTCACTTGAGCCACCTAGATATTTGGGCATTGTTTTATCGTATTTCAGTGGAATTAAATCAGTGAATTAATACCAACACCGAAAGGAATAATCAAGTTTTTGACTGTCTATAATATGTTGCAAACAATTCGTAATTAGTCATCACCTCCCCTCAACTGTAATTGCGAGGAGTGATAGTTGTAGGGGCACGCTGCAAGTGCCCCTACCGTAATCCAAGAGATTACTCCACGGAGACCTGGGGTAGAGATTCACCCCATGAGATATGAAATTATAACACGTGGTAAATAGGAGGGATTTTAAGAAACGTAACGTCCACAATGACATTATACCTTTCCTAAAGATGGTTACTTGAAATGGGGTTTAATTGCTAGCCCTTATGTCAGACTCAATATAGAAAAAACTATGTATGCAGAGGCCCCAATTATTGGAAAAGAAAAAGACAAAACTACGAGTTTTGAAAACTCCTTGGATCCCCAAAAAAATGCGATTCCAGCTTTTGAAATCGTATTGATACAACCAGCAATCACTATACCAAGCGCCGCAACCTCTGACGCTATATCTCTATTAGCAAGGCTTGCAAGCGAAACCGTAGGGGCATCAAGGTTTAGAATTCCACCAAGGGCAGATGTAAAATAGACGCCTCCTACGCCCAAGTATCTATTTGCAAAAGTAGTTAGAAAAATTATAATTGCAAAAATTGCTCCAAACTTTAGCGCGGGACCCAGCGTGAACGGACTTGTCAAATTAATCTTCTCTACTCGCTCTTCTCGCATACTTATTTTCCAAAGAAATAAAGCGCCAGCTATTCCCAAAAAGAACATTCCTAATAAAGGAATAGAAACCTCTTTTACGATAGATTTATTGACAATGTAAACCTCAATTATTAGTTTCAAAAATACTGTTGAAGAGGCAAGCGCCGAGGAAAAAGCTAAAGAATTAATAAGTGCCTTTTCTCTTTTGCTTTCCTGCGAAGCGTTCATGACTAAAGCAGTGCTTGATACGATTCCAGCCAGGAGACCAATTACTGCCAATCCCTTCCTCGGCGGTATAAGTTTCATAATTACATAGCTTGCAAATTCGATTCCAGAAATTATCACTACGATAATCCATAATTTATATGGATTAAAAAATCCCAAGTAATCATCTCGGGGAAGAAAAGGAAGAATTACAAAAGCGATTATCGCGAATTTAAGTGTGGCGTAGAACTCCTCATCGGTAATACGACCTAAAAATAAGTGGGTTGGTTTTTTAGTGTAGAGTATAACAGTCGTAAAAATCGCAAGTACAACTGCAACAAGACGATATTCGGTCATACATAGTGCACCATAAAGAAAAGTAAGGAGGGCTGTTATCTCAGTAGTTGTTCCCACATCTTTCTCAATTTTTGATGTTATGATGTATGCCGTTATAACAAGTAAGACGAAACCAAAAAACGAAACTACGAAAAACATCTTTCCAAAAAGCTCAGCAAAATACAAAGAAAGCGCTCCCAAGAGAGATACAAGGGTAAACGTCCTTATTCCAGCAAATGTTTTTTTCTCCTCTACGTTCCGACGAATCCTGGCGATTCCTCTTTCGGCTCCGATAAGAATTCCCAAGGCAAGAGCAATAAGGAGGGATTCGAGAAGGTTTAAATTTTCTGACATGATCTAATTATAACAGGATTAATTTTGTCCTGTTCTGATGAGAATTAACTCCTCACATGGTATCTTTAACTCGTTATTAAATCCTTGAAATTAAGGAGGATAATTTATGAATAAAACAAACCATAAACTCAATTACACAATCAAACTAGTGGCCTTGGCAATTCTTGCAACATTTATTCTAGTAAATCTGGCACGTGCAGAAGATATACCAAACGGGAGCTACAAAAGGAGTTGTAAAGATTACAAGTTGGATGGACCAATATTAGTTGCTAAGTGCCGAAATAGAAATGGTGACTGGAAATCCTCCAGAATTATTTACCGTCTCTGCTCTGGCGATATTCGGAATGTTAACGGAGAGCTTAATTGCAACGTGAACCAATACTCAAACTTACCCAAAGGAAGCTACAAGAAAAGCTCTACAAACTACTCCACAGCCGGCTCACTACTAACCGCTTATTGCAAAAAGGACAATGGCTCTTGGCGGTATACCGATATCAAATATGACTATTGTGATGACGATATAATCAACGATAACGGACGGCTGAAATGTGATTGAAATAAGAACTTAATGAATTATCTAAGTTCTGTTTTAAACCGGTATTTGAGCCCAAATTTCTAACTTACAATCCAAAACAAATGGAGAGGTTTCCTTCTGATAGTCATTCCAATCTTTGCTTGTATACAGATATGGGCTCACGTTAGATACGGTTACTAAAGATTGTTAATGGACAAAATTTCAACTAGAAAACACCACCTTCCCCCCAACTATTGTGTAGCGAACACATCCCGAAAGCTGCCAGCCGTGAAAAGGGGTATTCTTTCCTTTTGAACGGAATTTATTTCTGTCAACCGTGATGGATTTATCAGGGTTGAATATAACCACATCGGCGGTAGCACCAACTCTTAATGTTCCCCGATTAATTCGGACTATTTGAGCAGGATTAAAAGTAAGTTTCCTTATTAGCTCAGGAAGGGTTAAGATGCCTTCTTTCACGAGATTAAGCGACAAGGGAAGCGCGGTTTCAAGCCCTGAAATCCCAAATGGAGCGAGGTCAAACTCGACCTTTTTCTCGTCCTCGCTATGTGGCGCGTGATCCGTAGCAATCACATCTATCGTGCCGTCCTTAAGCCCCTCCCTTATAGCATCAACATCCTTCTGGCTTCTGATTGGTGGATTCACTTTGGCATTGGTATCGTAATTAAGAATCGCTCTATCCGTGAGCGTAAAATGATGAGGCGTAGCTTCTCCAGTTACTCTTACACCCCTTTTTTTAGCATCTCTTATCAACCTGACTGCACCTGCAGTTGAAACATGAGCTATATGGAGATGAGCGGCTGTAAGCTCGACAAGCGTTATGTCGCGGGCGACCATGACCTCTTCGGAAGCGTTCGGAATTCCTCTAAGCCCGAGCACGGTGGAAGTAAATCCCTCATTCATTACGCCATGCCCAGAAAGGTCAATGTCCTCAGCATGAGATATAACGGGAATGCCAAAAGCCTTTACGTACTCCATGGCGTGACGCATAACTCTTGAGTTCATAACCGGACATCCATCATCAGAAATACCTACGCAACCCGCCTCCCACATCTCGCCAATCTCGGCAAGGATTTCACCCTTTTCTCCCTTAGTTATGGCTCCTATTGGAAATACATTTACTATTCCCTCCGTCCTTGCTTTGAGGAGTATGTACTCTGTAACCGATGCGTTGTCATTTACCGGGTTTGTGTTTGGCATACAAACAACAGACGTAAACCCACCTGCGGCTGCCGCTTCACAGCCCGTACGAATAGTCTCTTTATGCTCAAAACCAGGCTCCCTCAGGTGAACGTGCATATCTATAAATCCAGGAGCGACGACCATCCCTTGAGCATCTATTACCTCTATTGTCGGGCCTTTTTCTAGCTTTTTTGTATCAGAAGGATAACTCTTAACTTTTCCGTCTTCTATAAGAATGTTTCCTACTTTGTTAAGCTTCTCGGAAGGGTCTATTATATGTCCTTCTTTTATCAGTATCTTCATGCATTTCCCCCTCCGGAGGCAACGAGATAGAGCATAGCCATTCTTACCGAGATCCCATTCGATACCTGGTCCAGGATTACCGAATGAACATCATCCGCTACTTCTGAAGACAACTCAACGCCCCTATTTATTGGTCCAGGATGCATAAGCATCACGTCCTCTTTCGCTAGTTTTAACCTTTCCCGGGTGAGTCCATAAAACCTGGAATACTCTCTTAGCGATGGAAACAGTCCCGACCCCTGTCTTTCCATCTGTATACGGAGCATTATTACTACATCAGCACCCTTGAGTGTCTCTTCTAGATTGTAGTAAACCTTTACATCCATCTTCTCCACATCTTGAGGCATCATCGTAGGAGGACCTACAAGCCTGACCTCCGCTCCAAGTTTGATAAAGCCCCATATGTTTGACCTGGCTACACGGCTGTGAAGTATGTCCCCGACTATTACCACCTTGAGCCCCTGAATTTCCCTCTTGACCTCTCTGACCGTGAACAAATCCAGAAGAGCCTGGCTAGGGTGCTCATGGGAGCCGTCTCCGGCATTAATGATCGAAGAGTCAAGCTCTCTTGCCAGTAGCCAGGGAGCGCCGGACATGGAGTGTCTAATCACGATCACTGTTGCACCCATAGCCTCCAGATTCCGGGCAGTATCGAGAAGCGTTTCACCTTTCACCACACTGCTCTGTGTGGGTGTGAAGTTAAGAACGTCTGCACTCAGTCTTTTCTCTGCTATCTCAAAAGATGATCTGGTTCTTGTACTTGGCTCGAAGAAAAGATTCACTACCGTCACGCCCTTGAGAGCCGGTACTTTCTTTACATCCCTGAGAGATACTTCTTTCATTGACTCTGCCGTATCAAGAATGAGGCTTATCTCCTCAGCCGTAAGGTCCTCAAGTCCTAAAATATGTTTACGCTGAAAAACCATGACTATCCCTCAACAACCACGACCTCGTCTCTTCCATCAGTTTCTTTGAGAAGTACCTTCACTTCCTCGGTTTTCTGTGTCATCACTTTAATTCCTAGATAATCCGCCTGTATAGGAAGCTCCCTGTGACCTCTATCAACAAGGGCTACAAGCTGAATCGAAGCGGGTCTTCCATAATCCATTATGGCCTCTATTGCGGCTCTTGTTGTTCTTCCGGTATAGATGACATCATCCACAAGAATTACGTTTTTATCCTCTACTGAGAATGGGATATGAGTCTTTTGAACACTGGGCCACTCGCTTTTCCTCCTGAAGTCATCCCGGTAAAGGGTTATATCCAGTGTTCCCAGGGGCGGCCTTATACCCTCGAGTTTCTCAATCCGATCCACAATTCTTTCGGCAATGTGAATACCGCGCGTTCTTATGCCGATAACTACTATTTCCGCAGCGCCCTTATTCCTCTCGAGTATCTGATTTGATATCCGAGAGATGGCGCGGTCTACGGTTTGTGAATCCATGATGATTTTAGACATGATAAATTCCGCCTATAATACGCTCTTTAGTTCTCCCTCGCACTCGTAGTAAAAGCTAAAATCTTTTTGGTATTTCCCGAAAAAATCCGCGGTATCATCATAGCTAATTGTAACTACAACAGCATTTTCCGTTACGGTTACAGTATGTTCTCTTTTGTCCTTTGGTATGCCCAAATTATCAAGAGCCTCATCGAGGCTTTTAAAAACATAATCTTTTCCATACTTGTTATATAGATCCGCCTGCTCTTTACATACCGTCCTCAAACCTATAATCCCTCTATAGTATATTGGAACTACCTTAAAGCCCATATAGAAAATCAAAGCTAAAACCAGAACCCAGAATATTGACTTTAGATTCATACCCATCCTCCTCCTTACAGATTTACTTCTTGTCAGATCACTAATTGATTACCGAGATAATCCTGTTCCACCTGACCTTATTCAATATATTCTCATCATCGAGGTTCCAAGACCAATGGATTAAAAAGGCTTTACCCTCTATATTTCCGATGGGCACGTATCCCCAGAATCGGCTGTCCTGGCTGTTATCACGATTGTCTCCCATTACAAAAACATGCCCCTCGGGCACCTCTTGTACGGGAATATGATTTCCTCTTTGTGTAACTTCTCTACCTTTTTCATATATCACGGAATGTTTCTTGCCAAAGAGGTTTTCCTCATACTCGTCATATGCAACTCCGCTTCTTTCATCATAGAAATCCCCTAAAAAGTCAAGCGGCACCTCTTCCCCGTTTATATACAAATTTCTCCCCCTTATATCTACATTATCCCCTGGAAGCCCTATCACCCTCTTTATATAATGTACACCTTTCTTCGAAGGGTCATTCTCATAGTCAGGGTATATAAAGACAATAACATCACCAGGCTTAATATCATCAATACCAGGCAAAATAAACTTATCCGTAAATGGAATCTTTGTGCCGTAGGCAAATTTACTTACAAGTAGATGGTCTCCGACTAGAAGAGTGGGAATCATAGAGCCGGAAGGAATTTTAAAGGGTTGTACTACGAATGTCCTTATAAGGAGCGCAAGGGCTATTGCTACAAGAAGAGCTTCAATATTCTGTCTCAATTTTGATTTGCTAAACCGGGACAAATGATCCCGGACTGCATCTTCAAGCTCGTCAGTTTTTGAGACTAATTCCCCCGAATTACCATCCCTTAGCGCTTTTTCGGTTTGATTTAGCTTTTCTTTTATTACTTCAGCAACCCCCGACTCAACCTTTGATGAATTTTTCTTGAGAAGAGAACTCGCCGTCGAGACTGCCTGTTTTGCTCTCTTTTTAATCTGATATTCCTTTGACCAAATTCCTATCATATTAAGGCTTTGAGTATATATGGGGAATTAGTTTGTTTCAACTTCGTAGGGCAACCCTTGTAATATTTCGAGCGCAGTATGCGAGAAAAGGAAATAAAGATTGCCCTAAAATAGGGCAGGTGCAAGACCTGCCCCTACCAAAAGCTGATTAGGCTAGGCACAGAGGTCGGCTCCTTGAATCAACTTGCTTCTTCCACACCTAAAATCCTTTCTACTGAGATTACACCTTTTACCTTTTTTAGAGAGGTTATTAGATTTTCAAGTTGTGTAAGGTTAGAAACTGCAACATCGAACGTGCCTATGGCTCTATCCACATCCGTTGAATGTATTTCGGCCTTTGAAATGTTCACATCGGACGAGGCGATCGAGCGCGTGATACTCGATAGCATTCCCGGACGGTCTGAACACACAACCATGATCTTTGCCGCTCTGGGCCCTCGAAAGCCTTTATCCCATTCAACATCTATTCTTCTTGCAGGGTCGGTATCGAGAAGCTGGGGACAGTTGTGTTTGTGTATGGTCAGCCCCCGTCCCCTTGTTATGTATCCAACTATTTCTTCCCCAGGCAAAGCGGAACAACAGTTTGCAAACCTTATCATGACATCGTCGTACCCCTTAACAAGAACCCCGCTTGTCGTCGAACGTGTAAGTGTATTTATGATCCTCTGAAGCCTGGATTCTCTTTCGGGCGTTTGCTCTAATTTCCCCTTTGGCAGAATGAGCTTTAAAAGATCGGCTACTGAAACCTTCCCAAAGCCAACAGCCAGGTAAAACTCTTCAATATCCTTAAACCCCAGTTCCGAAAGAGCGGCATCAAGCTCACGGTTCTTTAACATGTTTTGAAAATCGAGACCGTTCTGTTTAAATTTTCTCTCGGAAATGGACTTCCCAACAACCTGCGACTGTTCTCTTTCCTCAATCCTAAGCCATGAACGAATTTTTGTCTTAGCACGAGAAGTTGCTACAAACTTGAGCCAGTCGCGGCTCGGATGTTTGTCAGGTGAGGTAACTATCTCCACCGTGTCACCGCTTCTCAAGCGATAGTCGAGCGGTACAATTTTTCTGTTTACCATGGCTCTTGTACAGCAGTTCCCAACCTCCGTATGAATTGAATACGCAAAATCTACGGGAGTTGCCCCATTTGGAAGCTCTTTTAAATCTCCTTTTGGAGTAAAAGCGTAAACCATATCAGGGATTAGGTCACCCTTTACGGCCTCAAGAAACTCTGTCGGGTCTTTTATGTCTTTCCATTCAAGAAGCTGTCTGAGATTTGCATATATTTTATCGCTATCACCGCCTTCAATTCTTCCCTCTTTGTATTTCCAGTGGGCTGCGATGCCGTGTTCGGCAATCTCGTGCATCCTGCGAGTCCTGATCTGTATTTCCATCCTTTCCCCAAAGGGACCTATAACTGTGGTATGAAGTGACTGATATCCGTTTCCTTTGGGAAGTGCGATAAAGTCCTTGAATCTCCCAGGAACAGGTATCCAGGTAGAATGAACCGCGCCAAGAGCCTCATAGCATTCTCTAAGTGATGTTGTAATAATCCTGAATGCTATGACATCATACACATTATCAAATTCAATGTTCTGTGATTGCATCTTGTTATGTATTCCATAGATGTGTTTAAATCTGCCCCTGATCTCAGCTTTTATACCAAATTCGGTAAGTTTTGTGCCTAGAATGCCTTTTACCTCTTCAACGTATTTCTCCCATTCTTTCTTCTTTTTTGTCACGCGTTTTGAAATCATTTCATATTCTTCCGGATTTAAGAAACGAAAAGACAAATCATCCAGTTCGGTCCTGACCCAATCAATACCTAGTCTGTGAGCGAGGGGGGAATAAATCTCGAAGGTCTCTTTTGCAATTCTTTTTCGACGCTCCTCAGAGAGATGTTGAAGAGTGCGCATGTTATGAAGCCTGTCTGCAAGTTTAATAAGAACCACTCTTATATCTTTCGCAGTTGCAAGAATCAGCTTTCTAAAGGTTTCTGCCTGCTCATCAATCTTTGAGGTGAGAGGAAGCTGGCTTATTTTTGTAACGCCGTCAACAAGAAATGCAATTTCTTTCCCGAAAAGAGACTCTATTTCTTCAAGCGTTGCTAACGTATCCTCAACTGTATCGTGAAGAAGTCCAGTTACTATTGACGATACATCGAGCTTCATATCCGCAAGAATGCCCGCGACCTCAAGCGGATGACTGAGATATGGCTCCCCAGAGCTACGTTTCTGGCCTGTATGAACCTTAGCCGAGTAGACATACGCACTCTTTATAACCTCAAGCTCAGGTTCAAGAAGGTAAAGATAAGAATTCGCTTTTTCGATTATATCGTTCAGTCTTATCATAACGTTCTTTTATCTTTTAATCTACTGCCCCAAATATACACAAAATGCGAGTTGTGGCCGGGCATTTCCTATAATTTACACTATCTTCGGAGTTCAAAGTTGCGAGTTTAAAGCTTTTAGTTAATAGTATTTTCTCTAAACTCGAAACCCTAAACTTGAAACTTCTTGTATCAATTCCAGTACTGAATTATTACAGCTTTTTCTAATAATTACTTTTAATTAATTCTAAAACCCTATCCTTTTTGCACCTCTCCGCAAGCACCACAGCAGCCAGATTCTCTAAAGCTTCATCCAGGGAATCATTAATAATAATATAATCATACAACTTAATTTCTTCCATCTCCCTCTTTGCATCCCCAAGGCGTTTTATAATTTCAAACTTTTCATCACTCTGCCTTTTAATAAGCCTTTCCTTTAATACATCGAATGACGACGGCACAACAAAAATATAAACTCCCAATCCATATTTATTTCTTATACTCCTCGCTCCCTGTACGTCTAAATCAAGAATTAGATCAACTCCTGAAGATTTGGCTCTCTCCAGTTCCTCTATTGGAGTCCCGTAACGTTTGCCGTGAACTATTGCCCATTCAGCAAACCTGTTACCATGAATCATATCCTCAAATTCCTTCTCGGAGACAAATCTGTAATCCACCCCATCCACCTCACCAGGCCTCTGTCTTCTGGTCGTACAAGAAACTGCAAACTTAAGATCGCTAAATCTTCTAATCAAATGTTTTGTTAGCGTTGTTTTTCCGCTTCCCGATGGACCAGATACTATAAAAAGAATCCCTTCTCTCATGATTTCCAAGGATTAATATTCACTCAGCAAATAAGTTTAGGATACCTTAATGTAATTTGCAATTGGAAAGGATTTACACAATTGATTCTAAATAAAATGTAGGGAACGCATATATGCGTTCCCTACATTTAAAACAGTTAATCAGCAATCACGTATACTTTCCCCTCTTTTCCAACATCTCAACTACCTTTTTAACATCTTGTGCCTGATTCTTGTCCAAAACCAAAATTGCGTCATCAGTGTCAACTACTACCAAATCTTTCACTCCGACAACTGCAATTAATCTCCTATCACCTAGCACGAGACAAGATGAAGAATCAACCGACACTCCCTCTCCGTGGAAAATATTTTCTTTCTCGTCCGCCCTTAAGAACTCATCAAGGGCCTGCCAGCTTCCGATGTCGCTCCAGGGAAAATCTATTGGTATGACGAGTGTGTTATCCCATTTTTCAAGGATGAGTTTATCAATAGGACCTGATTCTATCTGCTTGTAGAATCTTATAAAAGCGGTTTTCTCCCTTTGGGTACTAAAAACATCTAGGATCTCATCAAAAAATTTATACCACTCAGGTAGAAGCTTTTGAAACGCATTTATTATTGAAGAAGCTTTCCAAACAAATATTCCACTATTCCAGTAATATCCACCCTGTTGGAGAAATCGCAAAGCGGTTTGTAAATCTGGCTTTTCTGTAAACCTTTCAACCTTTTTTGCCTGATAGTTATTCGATGTTTTAATCACTTCGGCTTCTTTGATATAGCCGTAACCTGTTTCAGGCCTTTGGGGTTTTACACCGAGTGTTACAAGAGGATAATGACCCTTTGGCAATTCGGTACAAGCTACTTCGCTTCCAAAACTAATAACCTCTCTAAAAACGTCCTCTTCTCCTATTGCATGGTCTGCGGGAAGAACCACAGTTACCGCATCCGGGGATAGTTTTGTTATCTTGAGTGTGCCAATAGCAATCGCGGGAGCCGTATTTTTTCCCTCCGGTTCTGCGATTACATTCTCACTGGAAAGCTCCGGTATATGCCTCAGAGTTTCATCAGCATATTTTTCAAGCGTTACTACAAAAACGTTTTCAATCGGGATTATAGGAATAATCCTGTCTACCGTGTGTCTTATCATAGACTTTCCGCCTACCAGAGAAAGGAACTGCTTCGGCTTGTCTTTTCTGCTAAGCGGCCAGAATCTCTTGCCTTCACCCCCCGCCATAATAAGAGCGTATAGGTTCATGTATTTATACTAAACTCCATTTGTTTTTTTATCAATTTTTAGTCCAAGAATACAGGCCTTAAATGAGTCGACAAAGCAAGGAACGCATACCTGTCCTGAGCACGTCGGCGGAGTTGATCCTGAGCGAAGTCGAAGGGCTCAGTGTAAACTCCGTCGAAGGATATGCGTCCCCGACAGCCAGTTAATCGACTGTAAAGATTGATTTCCTGACCCAATTTGTTCTTCTCAATAAACAAAATTGCAAAAGGTATGAAGACATCTTCATTTCTTATATACCTTTTATATCTTTGCTTCACATTTTCAAGCTTATTTATTGACCGAAACAAATCATTTGACAAATTCCTCAGAATCAGGTGAAATTGATACCGGTTTTCATTATTTACCAACTGAACTCAATTTTTAAGGGGTAAAATAGATGAACACAGCAGGTAACGAGGCTCTTCTGGGAAGCATCGGTGGAAATGAGCATGACCAGATTATCGAGGTTGTCGCAATTGAAGAAGAGGGCAAAAGCAGATATGAAATACGTCTTCTAAGCTTTGGTGAAGGTATAGGATGGTTTGTACAAAAAACACTCCCCCTGGATTCCAGTCAGGCAAAAGCACTTGCAAAGGTTCTTTCTAAAACAGATACATCTTTTGAAACAAAGCTGATAAAACAAGATGAACTCCCAACATCCAAAAAGGTTATAAATCTTCCGATTTAAAAAATTGAAATTTGCTGCCTGAGAAATTCTTCTATAAATAAAAAGACGGGAAGTTAGCCCGCCTTTTTATTAGTTGCCTGATCAAATTATCCCGAGAGTTTTATCGTATTATACTTGTCAATTATTTTACGCTGAACTTTAGTTCTTTTTCCTTAACCTTTATTTTTTTCAATTCAAGAATCTTCTCCAGCTCTTCGCAATCTTCTTTTTCCGCCTCTACCAGATTCTCAATCATAACCCTTAGCGGAGTATCATCCTGGACGAGCTTTAAGAGGGATTCATAGTGTTCATAAACCTGATAGGCAAGCTCAAGATCCTGTTTTAGCATCTCCATTAAATCACTTGCCTGCTTTACCGGAGCAGGCTCCACTGTTGGAAGTCCACCTAAAGCAGCAATCTTCTCTCCTAACATCTTTGCATGCTTTAGGGACTCTTCCGCATGTCCCCTCAGCATGGGAGATATAGATTCCCTGAACAGTCCCTGGACAAGAAAGCTGTGTTGAAGTCCTTGGATAATGCTTGCGTATTCAAGAGATAGTCCCTTATTGAGCCCGTCAATTACCTTTTTAAGATCCATATCATGTCCTCCTTTTATTGTCTATAAAAGACATTCTACAAATTTATCTTATCGTTTGCAATAGCAAATTCAAATATAAATCGGATGGATTAAAAAATGTCAGTCTATTTGGTATATATTTAATGTAGCGGAGGACTTCAGTCCTCCAAAATGGAATCCTAAAGGATTCCGCTACCTTTACATCAAACTCAAGTGAATAAGCTTTAACATGCAAAGTATGAAATACATCATATTAACTATTCTTCTTTTTTTCCTAATTCCCACTTCTGTTCTTGCCGGAAAATGATACAAGTGGGTTGACAAGGATGGCGTGGTTCATGTGACCGATGACCCTGAGACCGTTCCAAAGGAGCATCGGTCTTCAGTAAAAGAAGCACTTCATGAAAATAAGTTAGACAAATCAGTAGCCAAAGTTAAAGAAACATGGAAGCAGACAGACTCTAAAAAAAACCTGATTGGCATTGGATTTGCCGTATTAGTTATTGCCTTACTAGCCTATAAATTAGCCCTCTATACTAAACCTAAATTGCAAGAAAGAAGAAGAGCGAAGCAACTTCGAGCACTGGAGCTATCGGGTATAGATAATATGAACGCAATCGAATATACAAATTACATTGGCAAGTTATTAGCACACAGAGGCTTTAAAGTTGTATCACCGGAAGGAGATTTAAATCTTGGCATTGACCTCATCATAGAAAAGGATAAAAACAAATATGCCGTTCAATTAAAGCAACAATCCAGTCAATTTTCCAAGCCCGTTGTAAACGACATTGATAGAGAAAAACATCGCTACGGCTGCAATAGAGCAATGATTATTACAAACAATCATTTCACCGAAGATGCAACCGAGCTTGCAAAGGCAAAAGGATGTGTGCTCGTTGACAGAGACACACTTGCGGTGTGGATTAGGAATTTTGAGAGAAAAAGAGGATGAAAACATTTATAAATTTTTAGCGACAGAGCACAGGGAGACTTTACATAAATTCTTTTAATAAATTTCTCTGAGTTCTCTGTGGTTAAACTTTATTTATTTCGGCAGAAATCATCTTACCTGCATTTCCTTAAAAAGAAATTGTGCTTCTCTGTTTGTCGGATCAATCTTTATAACAGTTTCTATGGTTCTAAGTGCTTTTAATATATCCCCATTGCTGAGAAACGCATTGGCAAGGCCAATATAGGCATCGAGATTATTTGGAGAGAACTTCAACGCTTCATTGTAAGTGGAAATAGCATCGGAGAACTTTCCCTGAGACAGCAAAGCTCCCCCAAGGGCAATAAGGGTTCTGGCAAGTTCACTCCTTGCTCTTGAGGAGTTCGGTTCTAGTTGAATAACCTCTCTTAGAAAAGAAGCTGAATCTCGAAAATTCCCTTTGTTAAACTCGTAAATAGCAGCGCCAAAAAGAGCGTCCACCAGCAGATTAATAACCTCTTTTTTAGTTTCATCCGGGGACAATCTAAAAGCAGTTCTTAGCGGAGGAACAGCCTCAGACCATCTATCCAAATTTAGATAAGACCTTCCAAGGTAGAGATAAGCACGCCCAAAATCTGGATCAAGCTCCGTAGCTCGCCTAAACCGTGGGAGAGCCGCTTCGTATTTACCGGCGTTAAAAAGAGCAAGTCCCTTGTCAAACTCTGATTGTGCACCGGAAAGAATCCCCAATCCGGCGCAGGAAATAAAAATACAGATGGTGGTAATTATTAACAACATTCCTTTCATGTACATAGAATTCTTGGCTCGAAAACTGTTTTTATACATCGCTAATATCTCCTTTTCATGTTCAATAACCCCTTTTCTTCTAATTTATAAACCTATTTTTTATCTTCGCAAAAAATAAAATCCGTTCTCGTCCCTATACCAGGTTATTAATATACCCTTAATCATAAAGCTTTTTTTTCAATATCTCTTTATACAATGGTAAAAAAATTATAATGAGATATTTGCTTAGGTAATCGGTATAATATTTCTTTGTTTAATGAATTATCGAGCTTTTGGGAAGAAAACAAATCCAAATCTTAGCAAGTTAGAATTGAGATATGAAAAAATTAGATAAACCCATCAGAAAAATTCCAACAATAAGATCCGGGCTTGGCATCAACACCATTCCTGAGATGGTAGAAATAAGCGCAGAAAGATATAGAGACAAGACAGCTTACTTGATACGGAGAAAAAATAATATCTATAAATTAGGTTATGGCCAGGTTCTAGAGTACGTGAAACGTCTCGGCAGATACCTCAAAGAACTGGGGCTGGGCAGAGGAGACCATATAGCAATTCTTGGAGAAAATCGTCCGGAATGGGGAATATCATACTTTTCTGTTGCCTGGATAGGTGCGACTGCAATTCCTCTGGATGCAAGAGCATCGTCCGATTCATACAAATTCATTCTCAGATTCTCGTCAGCAAAAGCTATAATCGTATCAGGTTCTTATATTTCGGATATTCAATCTATTGCTGGAGAACTGGATGAGCTAAGACACATAATTGTCATGGAGAATTTTGATGAGATTTATAACAAGTATTCAAGTGGAGTCGCTATGGAAGATGTTTCCCGAGACGACCTTATGCAAATTCTATTCACATCCGGAACAACAGGCAATCCCAAAGGTGTAATGCTGACTCATGGAAACATTATGTCCAATGTAGATGACATTTACAGGGCAATAGAGCTTATTCCCGAAGATAGAATGTTCTCAATCCTTCCGATTCATCACTCATACGAATGTACCGGAGGACTTCTCACGCCCTTCTACAACGGTATGAGCGTGTTTTATGCAAGAAGTCTAAAGCCAAATGAAATGACGGAGGATTTAAGGGAAGCATCACCTACAATATGGCTCAATTCCCCGCTCATATTGGAAAAGCTTTATCAAAGAATAGGTAAAGAATTGTCAAACCAAAAAGGTTTTAAGGGAATTATAACAAACGTTTTACCCAAAAAGTCTTTAGGCAATAAGATCAAACAGAGATTAGGGCTTCAAAGAATGAGGTTAATAGTATGCGGAGGAGCCGCCCTCCCGGTTTGGGTTTCAAAGGGACTAGAAGAGTTGGGATTCCCGCTTTTACAAGGCTATGGTCTTTCTGAGGCGTCGCCGCTCATTAGCATAAATCCTCCACCCAATCCAAAAAATGAAAGCGCAGGTATGGTAATACCGAGTGATGAAGCAGAAATAAGAGATATAGACAGCGAGGGAAACGGTGAAATCGTCGCCAGAGGCCCCAATATAATGAAGGGATATTACAAAAATGAGAGCGCTACCGAAGAGGTTTTAACTCCAGATGGCTGGCTTTTAACCGGCGATATAGGGTATTTTGATGAGGAAGGGTATCTGTACATAACAGGAAGGAAAAAGTTTTTGATAGTTACGAGAGGCGGAAAAAACGTTTTTCCTGAGGAGGTTGAGGAGAAGCTAACAAAATCCTCATACATAGAGGAAGCCCTTGTATTCAGTCCCGATGATGAAGCCATTCAGGCTTTAATCTATCCGAACAATGATGAAGTTAAACATAAGTTGGATAGCATGGGCAAAGAGTTCAATAACGAGAATGTATGGGAGTTTATAAAACTAGAGGTTAGACACATCAATGAAACTCTCGAAGCTTATAAAAGGATAAGGCATTTTGCGATAAGACACGAAGAATTCCCAAAGACGACAACCCGTAAGATTAAGAGGCATTTATTTAGAGGTGTAAATTTACCACCTGATATAAAAGTTTTTTGGGATTAACTTACGAATTCTCTTCTTTCCGATTACGAAATAAACCAGCAACTTCAGTAATTTTATCCGGCGATCCAAGGACGATAAGTACATCATTCGCCAGGAATTCTGCATCTCTGTCCGGATTAGGTAAAATCTGTGAATCCCTACGAATCGCAAGTAAAGTAACTCCGTACCTATTTCTAAGCTCAATTTCAGCTAAGGATTTCCCTATTATTGAGGACCCTTCATTAACCTGCAACGTACAGATTTCAATCTCTGGTATATGGAGCGTCAAATCGGATAAAGACAGCGACGATTTGGAAGGGCTCCTGAACATCTCATAACCATCCGATCTCACTTCAGTGATAAACTTATCAATATCGTCTCTGGGAACTAGGTATTTGGTCAACACCCGAGTAAAAATCTCCACTGACGTTTCAAACTCCTCTGGAATAACCTCATTAGCACCTAATTCGTATAGCGGTTTTACCTCCTGAACAAAGCGCGTTCTGGCAATGACATATACCTTTGGATTAAGCCTTCTGGCAATGGCAGTGACCTGTCTTGTTGCCGCCGGGTCAGAGATCGCCACTACCAACACTCTGGCGTCGTTTATACCGGCACGCTCTAGAACAGCTTCCTGAACTGCATCACCATAATAAATTAGTTCTTCCTTTTCTTGTTCACTCCTCACCGTATCCGGATTCATTTCAATGATTAAGTAAGGTATACCCGCTACCTTTGCCGCTCGGGCCACATTTTTGCCGTTAACTCCAAATCCGATTATGATCAGGTGGTCTTTCAAGTTTTCTTTTTTATCGGCAATGTTTATTCCCGGTGAGGGGTACAAACCTGATTTTATCCTTTCCGGTAACGGCAACTGCGATATGGAGTCCGCTATGTGAGGCGCCAGGACTACAATGAATGGCGTCGCCGCCATAGTCAGTACCGAAACGGATAGAAAAGTTTGGTATATGTTCCCGTCGAGTAGATTATATTCAAGACCTGTTCTGGATAAAATAAAGGAAAATTCTCCAACTTGACTGAGAATCAGTCCTACTAAAATGGTGGTGCGAAGCGGAAATCCGAGTAAAGCGCTAGCAAAGCTACCAGTGATGGTTTTTACAAACAAAACACCTAAAGCAATCAACGAAATGAGAAACGGGTGCTTAAAAACAAAGCCAAGATCGAGCAGCATGCCAATAGATATGAAAAAGAAGCTGGTGAAAACATCACGGAATGGCAAGATATTACTAAGCGCCTGATGACTGTATTCAGATTCGGATATTATAAGTCCTGCCAAAAATGCTCCTAGAGCTAGAGAAAGCCCAATACTCGAGGTAAGCCAGGCCACTGCAAAGCACATAACCACAATGCTCAATATGAAAAGCTCCCGACTCCGAGTTCGGGCAATCTGATAAAGCAGCCGTGGCACAATCCAATGGGCGCTTATTAAAACTACTACGATAACCCCGATCCCTTTGGCGAGGAGGAAAAGAAGAGATTTACCTACATTCCCAGTCGCTCCGGCAAGAAGCGGAGTCAACAACATCATCGGAACAACTATCACATCTTGGAAAATTAAAATGGCAAGAGACATGCGCCCGTGCGGGCTATCGACCTCTGCCCTTTCTTGAAAGAGCTTGAGCACAATAGCTGTGCTGCTCAGAGATACGAGAAACCCCATGAAAACCGATTCTCCAAATGATTGACCGAACAGCCTGGCTATAACTAGAGTAACTATGATAGTTAGCAAAACCTGAAGCGACCCACCTAAGAGGACGGATCTTCTGACCTGAACCAAGCTTTTCAGCGAGAACTCGATGCCGATTGTGAAAAGCAAAAGCACAACCCCAATTTCGGCCAGGGTTTCAACCTCATGTACCGCTTTTATCAAACCCAATCCGTGCGGCCCGGCAATTATTCCGGTCAGAAGAAACCCTACAATTGTAGGCACACGGAGTCTATAGCAGATAAACAGCACCAGGATAGAAAGCCCAAATATTATGACTATTTCACTGAGTAATGGTATTTGCATATAAACAAATGCTCCTTGAAATTACGAACAACTAGTTTTTGTGAAGTACGTGAAGTATTAAGAGATTGCATAAAGTCGTAAACAATATACCATTAAAAGCTATCTTTAGCCTCATGATTAACTAACTTTTATTCTTCTTTAGGATCTCAAAGACCTCCATAACCACCAGTATCTTTGAGGCCAAGAGCAATAGAGAAAACCATTCATTGATTGAAACTGGGGAGACTTGTAAAACTCTTTGCATGAAGGGAACATACATGGCCAAGATGTGAATACCCTGGGCTGCAAACACGCCTACCACAAGAAAGACATTACGCTTTAATGAAACCTTGAACGCAGATTGGTATTCTGAGCGGCAGTTAAAAACATGATAATTTTCTAATAAGACCATGAGCAACAAAATGATATTGCGAGCCGCAAATTCGTCCCAACCTGATTCCAACAACCAATACCAAACTCCAAAAGATAACAATCCCATAGTAGTTCCAGAAACAACCGTTTGTTGAACCATCAATTTGTTAAAAATTCCCTCTTTCGGCTTACGCGGTGGCCGTTTCATAGCTCCTGGCTCCCCGGCCTCAAAAGCCAAAGCCACGTCCTGAATGCCATTGGTCACTAGATTAAGCCAGAGAAGTTGAACTGCAAAAAGTGGTAGTGGTAAACCAGCGATAAGCGCCAAAGTGAAAAGAACTATTTCAGCAGCGCCGGTAGAGACTAGAAGGTAAGTGACTTTGCGTATATTATCATACGCAAACCTTCCTTCTTCGATTCCCGCCACAATCGACGCAATATTATCATCAGTAACTATGATTGAAGCAGTATCTTTAGCCACATCGGTTCCTGAGCCCATAGCCACACCTATATTTGCCTTTCGTAGCGCTGGTGCATCATTGACACCATCACCGGTAACAGCGACGAAATGACCAGATTTGATCAATCCATCGACTATATGTAGTTTCTGAAGCGGAGTTACTCTGGCGAAGACATGCACCGATTTTACTGTATTAAGGAATTCCTGACTTTCTTGAGAACCGATTTCCGCCAATTGCTTTCCGGTTACAAGGTCTTTCCAGGAGTCGGCAATGCTTAATTCGCGAGAGATAGCCAAGGCCGTTGCTGGATGATCTCCTGTAATCATTACTACTCCAACTCCAGCTCGTTTGCACTTTTCTACCGCCTCTTTCGCCTCAGGACGTAGCGGATCAATAAAGCAAACCAAACCAAGCAGTGTAAGAGGAGGCATATCTTTCTCCTCAAATACTCTAGGTTCTTGCCCGTCTCCTAATTCACCGTAGGCGATGGCAAGGACGCGATATCCATTTTCGGATAAAGACAAAGCCTCTTTTTCAATCTTCTTTGAATTAACCCCCTCGATCCCCTCCCCGATTCTAATGTCACGACAGTAAGGCAGAACAGCTTCTATAGCACCCTTTACCGCCACGTTTACACGCTTTCCTTCTCTATAAAACTTGGTTGCATATCTTCGTTCCGATTCAAATGGTATCTCTCCGACAGTTTCGACTCCACGTCTAACAGACTCAGGATAGAACTCTAATTTATATCCAAATGCCAATAGGGCTACATCAATTGCATCGCCATGATGTTTCCATTCCCCGTTATCCCAAAGAAGGCTAGCTTCATTGCACAATACCGACGCCCTTGCTATCTCCTCCAATCGAAGTCTTGCCTCATGGTTAATGATATTCCCCGCCTCGGTTAATACCTCTCCTTCCCCAACGTATCCTTCTCCCGAAACTGTAAAACGTTCTCCAGATGGAAGAGAAATCAATTTGACAGTCTGTTGGTTCACTGTGAGGGTGCCCGTCTTGTCACTGCCGATGCAAGTACAACTTCCCAGTCCTTCTACAGCAGTGAGTTTACGTACAATTACATTTCGTTTAGCCATGCGGTTAACGCCAATAGATAATGCCACCGTCATAGCTACAGGAAGCCCCTCAGGTATGGCTGATACTGCCAAAGCTACCGCCCCATGAAAAAAACCTCTACATAGGAAATTCCCTTAGCTATTGCTATAATTGCAAGTAAGACACTGGCTCCTACAACGATAAAGGTTATCTTTTTGGCAAACTTTTCCATTCTGATTACTAAAGGCGGTTTGGTCATTTCTGAGGATGTAACCGTTTTGGCAA
>JACPIY010000102.1 GCA_016187835.1 Deltaproteobacteria bacterium
AAAGTACCTGGTTTTATAAACAAGAATACGAGGAGGCACTGGCCAGGGTTACTTAAGGAAACCAAAAGAAGGCAAAGAGGATAACCATGATAATCTAATGGAGAGATATCTTTAAAAACCTTCTGTTTAAGATTTCTAACGCTCTTTTTTGTAAGTTTAGCCCTATAAATACCCGTCTTCCTCATATGTCTTATAAAAATCCAGACTTAACACCCTGGTTATAAACTTTATAAGAGGATTCTTTAACTCTTTGACCGTTCACGCATTATTTGGGTTTAACTCTGCCGGAAATATTTGCGGTATTAATCTTGGTGGAGCATCATTACTAGTGCCTGAGCCGGCTAGTTTGGCATCGCTGATATATCCGACTCTACCAATAAAAATTAAGTTCCCCTTGCAATTCGGGCAAGCATTTAGCTTGACCTTCTATCAACCGCTCATCAACCTTGTCATTAACGGCGGAATTACCACTGACGGTAGCGAGAGGTTATTAGAAATCGCTTTGGAAGGCGATGAATATCGAGTAGACCCATTAATTCATAAGGATGATGCAAGCAAAACATTTCAGGATTTTCATGGTTATCAAAATTTGACCCCCGCGATGCCGCAAACAGAGGGATATTCGGGTGATATCGTTTAATATCCGAATTTCTATAGTCCGGAGCTACTCGTGTTCCATTCTTTGTCACTCTAAAAAAATTTGTCCTAAAAAATGGTAATTTCCGTCCGACAACTCCGATTCCCACGTGCAGCTAAGATCTCAAAAGTGTCCGACACTTTCTTCTCAAGTTCCGGATCTTGGACCTCCGAGTGTTGGACACCCTGAAATTAATTAGGGTGTTAAGACCTAAGCAAGTCAATGTTTAATTTCATCTCCAACTCCACTCATACGCTTTTCTATCCACTTCCCGCTCAATGCTGATAGAACAAAGACCCTCCACTAGAACGGAAATTCTTCTGTTGGTCTCCCCTACTTTGGGACTTAACAAAAATAGAGATCTTAGAGGTGTCCAAAGAAGTGTCCATAACAGCCACAAAATGATACAAAACCTTACCAAACCCCACAAACAGAAATTCACCGTAACTCCCTGTAACTTAAGGATTTTCTATCCATTGCGAGAACTTAGAAAAACACCTTCCTTCGCTCTCATAAGGCCTTTGTCGGGGGTTCGATTCCCTCCGCCGCCATTGCTCTCAAGACATTTCCTTCCTTTCTTGATGCTTTTGAATTCATCTGCCTTGCTACTAGCATAATCCACCTCTTTGCACTAACCTGAATAAGAAAAAGTCTTGACAAGAAAATCAATAAATTATATAAAACAGTATCATAGGAGGTACGGAGAGATGAATTTCAGACAGGAATACGGAGACTTCTCTGCTCAGGAAGTCGTAGATGCGATACTGCTAATTCTTAAACGCAATGGAGTTCAAATTGATGAAAAAAGCTTTACTTGGACTGTAGTAGGAGCTCTTTTTGATAAGGGAATAATTTCTCGTCACGAGTTTGAACATATATACTCCTTGATAAAGACTGAAGTGAATGGTAATCATAAGACTAGTGGAAAAAATGCTTAAAAATAAAACAGTTACTTGTTCTTTTGATAAATATTTATCGAATTCTTTCATTTTGTATTTAAATCCGCTTTTTATTTCCCCGGTAGACCTTAACAATAAATTTGCAAACTAAGCTTGTTTAACCCATCCCCAAAATTTCAGAATTAAAATCACAAACCTGATTGTAGTCTAAAAAATCTCCCTCATTTCTTACTACTTTATATTAAATCGCTACCCCAAGTTCCAAGTTTTAGGCATAATATAAAAACACGAAAACTTACTAAGGTGAATTTATGAAAGTATTTGTAACCGGAGGAACAGGGTTTATTGGAGGAAACTTAATCAAAAGGCTTCTCAAAGAAGGAGCTAGCGTCAAAGCTCTTGTTAGAGATCAAAACAAAGCGGATGAGTTTGAAAAGCTAGGTGTTCGGTCTGTTATAGGGGATATAATGGATAAAATTTCAATCAAAGGAGTGCTAAAGGATTCTGATATGTTCTTTCACCTTGGAAACGTTTCCCGGTGGTGGCTTCCGGATAAAAGCCTGTATTATAGAGTTAACGTTGAGGGTACACAAAATATCGTGCTTGAAGCGTTAAAAGAAGGTGTAAAAAAAGTTGTCTATACAAGTAGCCTTGCTGCAATACGTCAACCCAGGGGAAAAATCACAACAGAGGAGATGGAACACAAAAGGGATTTCGAGAGTCATTACGGAAGGTCAAAGTTTTTGGCCGAGAAAGAGGTACTGAGGATTTATAGAGAAAAGGGGCTTCCTGTTGTGATTTTAAATCCGGGTGTAGTGATAGGACCTGGTGACCTAAAAACATTTGGAAGAACGATTATAGAGCTTCTAAGTGGCAAGCTCAAAGCTAAATTGTTCGAAGAGAGTATAATTCCACTTGTTTATATTGATGACGTTATAGAAGGTCATATGCTTGCGGCAGCGAAGGGAAGAGCGGGAGAGAAATATATACTCGTCGGGGATAACGTTAGTATCGGAGGTGTATTTAAGCTTATAAATGAAATCACGGGTGTTCCTATACCTGATAAACGGATACCTCCTTTCTTGATGAAGTTAATTGTTTATTTTCTAGAGGCAAAGTCCTTCTTCACAGAAGAACCGCCCAAGTTTTCTTTAGACGGCATAAGAGCAATGGAAATCGGGGCTTCAGGATCAAACAGAAAAGCAAGCGAGGAGTTGGGGTTAAATTTTACACCTTTAGAACAGGCACTTAGATGGACAATCACTTGGTATAAAGAGGAGGGATATGTTTCTTAATCCGCAATAAAACAGGTACTTATGAGAAACTGTTCCATCTGTTAGAGTGGTGGAGATGGCATTTGACAATCAGTGTAACTTATGCTAATTATTAAAGTTTACATTTAATAGAGGTCTTATTGTTAAGCAGCCATGTTTGAGGGGATTTCTGAAAAACTCAGCTCGACGTTAAAGAGAGTAAGGGGTTATGGGAAAGTTAGCGAAGACAACATTCAGGATGCGCTTCGCGAAGTGCGTCTTAGTCTGCTTGAAGCTGATGTAAATTTTAAGGTCGTAAGAGATTTTGTCGAGGCCGTAAAGAAGCGCGCCTTGGGACAGGAGGTAATACAGAGCCTTACTCCAGGGCAACAATTTGTAAAAGTCGTGTATGAAGAGCTTGCGAGGGTTTTGGGAGAAAAAAGCTCAGAGCTTAGTCTTAATGCAACCCCTCCTGTTGGAATAATGCTCGTAGGGCTTCAGGGCTCAGGAAAGACCACAACGGCTGCTAAGCTAGCAAAAACACTTAAAGAACAGTATAAGAGAAAACCTTATCTCGTTCCTGCAGATGTCTATAGGCCTGCAGCAATAGACCAACTTAAGGTGCTTGCCGGACAGATCGGAGTTGGTGTCTATGACACCCAACCGGGCAGAAATCCGGTTGATATTTCTAAAGATGCTTCATATTCTGCACGTTATGAGGGATATGATGTCCTCATTATAGATACTGCTGGAAGGCTTCATATTGATGAAGAGCTTATGGATGAGCTAAGGAAAATAAAAGCCGAAGTAAAACCTCATGAGATACTTTTAGTTGCCGATGCAATGACGGGTCAGGACGCGGTTAATGTATCTACTAGCTTTAACAATGTCCTTGATATAGATGGCCTAATACTTACTAAAATGGATGGAGATGCAAGGGGAGGAGCAGCACTGTCCGTTAGAGCCGTGACGGGAAAGCCTATAAAGTTTTTCGGAACTGGGGAAAAGCTGGACGCTCTTGAGATATTTCATCCCGAAAGAATCGCTTCCCGGATTTTAGGTATGGGGGATGTGCTTACCTTAATTGAGAAAGCTCAGTCCGCATTTGAAGAGAAAAAAGCCGGAGAGATGGCCAGGAAGCTTCTCAAAAATGAGTTCTCGCTTGTGGATTTTAGAGAAGCAATGCTTGCCATGCGTAGACTCGGTTCCCTTGAGAGCATGTCGGAAATGATTCCCGGAATGAAGGAGATTGCTAAGAACCCCAGAGCAATTGACATGGCTGAGAAGGAAATCAAAAAGACAATTGCCGTTATTGATTCGATGACTAAAAAGGAAAGGAAAAATCACACAATATTAAACGGTAGCAGGCGCAAGAGAATTGCAAAAGGCAGCGGTACGAGAGTTGAAGATGTAAATCGTGTGATTAAGAATTATATTCAGATGAGAGATATGATGAAAAACATGGGCAAGATGGGAAAGCTTGCAAAGAAAATGATGAGATTTATGTAAGCGTATTCATCAGAATTCTGGTAGATTTTAAGGAGGTAAAAACAGTTTGGTTAAAATAAGACTTACGAGGATAGGGTCGAAAAAGAGACCGCTGTACAGAATAGTAGCTGCTGATTCGCGCTCACCACGCGATGGCAGGTTTTTGGAGATTTTGGGGTATTACGACCCGCGGAAAAAACCGCATATACTTGAGGTGAAAACCGAAAGGGTAAAGGATTGGGTTCAGCATGGTGCACAACTTACAGAAAGGGTTGAGAAGTTAATTTCAAAGCTCACCTAATGTGGCTAAAATAGAGACGGGTATGAAACTAGACAAGATCTCAGATAATAACTAAGGAGGTAATTGAGATGGAGAAGCTAAAGGAGCTTGTGAGCTACATTGCGAAATCTCTCGTGGATAACCCTGACAAAGTGGAGGTCAGGGAGGTTATGGGGGAGCAGACTGCGGTACTCGAGCTAAGGGTTGCTCAAGAAGATTTGGGCAAGATCATCGGGAAGCAGGGTAAAACCGCTAAAGCTATAAGGACAATTCTTGGTGCCGCGGCTGCCAAGGCGAGGAGACGGGCAGTCCTTGAAATTCTTGAATAGAAGGTCCATCCCTCTATGCTAGAGATGGGATATGTACCATTTGGAAAGGTTTTAAAAGTACACGGGCTTTCAGGTGAAGTAAAAATACTTCCCTTTAGTCGTGAATTTGATAGCTTCTCTGGGCTGGAGAGGGTTTTTATACAAAAAAAACGAGACCAATCGCCCTGTGAGTTTAAAATCATACGAAGAGGATTTCAAAAGAACTATGCTATAGTGAAACTTCAGGGGGTCAAATCAATAGAAGATGCAGAGGAACTTAGAGGATGCACTGTTATGGTCGATGCTTCTGATCTTTTAGAACTGGAAGAAGACGAGTATTACTGGTATCAACTCATAGGTCTTGGGGTTTATACAACTCAGGGAATATATTTAGGTAGAGTGGAAAACTTAATGGATAGAGTCCATCAAAGCCTGCTTATAATTAAGAAAGGACAAAAGGAATTCTTGGTTCCTATGGTTGATTCTATAGTAAAAGAGATAAACCTTGAAGACTCACGAATATTAATCTCTCCCATCAAAGGTCTTCTCGATTGAATCTTTAGATAGAGACCGAAAAACTTTTTCTCTTCTATTTGTAAATTATGAGATACGATATTCTTACAATTTTTCCGCAATTCTTTGAATCACCCTTCTCATTTGGAATTTTAAAAAAAGCGCAGGAAAAAGGGCTAATAGAGATAACCGCACACGATATAAGGGTTTTTGCTAGGGATAGACACAAGGCTGTAGATGACAAACCCTACGGTGGCGGAAGCGGAATGGTAATGAAACCTGAACCGCTTGGGAGTGCAATAGAAGCCGTACAACTCAAAGGAGCGAAATCCCTTGTTGTCATTACTACACCACAGGGAGAAAGGTTTTCAGATAAGATCGCAAAGGAATTTTCCGAGTATGATCAACTCGTTATAGTCTGCGGAAGGTATGAGGGTATAGATGAAAGGATAAGAGAAATATATGAGGATAGAGAAGTTTCGATCGGGGATTATGTGCTCTCCGGTGGGGAATATGCTGCGTCTGTAATAATAGATGCGGTATCGAGATTCGTTCCAGGGGTTCTAGGGAACATAGCCTCGCCCTACGATGATTCATTCAGAGAAGGTCTTCTTGAATATCCCCAGTACACAAGACCGGAGGAATACAAAGGAAAAGTCATCCCTCAAATTCTCCTATCCGGGAATCACAAAGAGATTGAGACATGGAGAAGAAGAGAGAGCATAAAAAAAACATTTTTCCGAAGACCGGATTTACTTGATAAAACGGACCTTACAGTTCAGGATTTGGAATTCCTGAATCAGTTTAAAAAACGAAATGCTCCTTCCTTTAGAGTATATGTTGCGTTGGTTCATTATCCGGTTTACAATAAACAGTATAAAATTGTTACTACCGCTTTTGTAAATTTAGACGTTCACGATATAGCGAGGGCGGTTAGAACTTACGGAATAAAGGGTTTTTTTCTCGTGCAACCTGTCAGAGAGCAACAAAACTTGATGGAGCGGGTGCTTTGGCACTGGACAGAAGGACCGGGTGCTTCTTTTAACCCGACAAGGGTTGATGCGCTCAAACTTGTAGGGATAAAAAACTCGATTGATGAGGCTATAGAAGAGATTGAAAAACGCGAAAGTTCAAGACCAAAAGTAGTTGTAACTGATGCAAGACCAAAAGAGAAAATGATAGGTTACTTCGAACTTAGAGAAAAGATTTTGAGCGGCAGCGAACCTTATCTAATCCTTTTTGGTACGGGTTGGGGAATCGCTAAAGACGTTATAGATGCTGCTGATTACGTGGTAAAACCAATTGAGGGACTTACAGATTACAATCATCTTTCTGTAAGAAGTGCGGCATCTATTATTCTCGATAGATTATTTTCGAGTAAAATATGAGAAAGGAGAACCAATGATGAACATTATAGAGGAACTTGAGCAGTCAGCGATGAGAACGGATTTACCTGAGTTTCGTCCTGGAGACGCTGTTTCTGTGCATTACAAAATCAAAGAGGGAGACAGGGAAAGGATTCAGGTTTTTGAAGGCGTAGTGATTGCAAAAAAAGGCGGAGGAGTTAGGGAAACTTTTATTGTGAGAAAAGTTTCCTATGGTGTAGGGGTGGAAAGAATTTTCCCCGTTCATACTCCCCTTATACAGATGATAGAGGTTAAGAAACAAGGAAAGGTAAGAAGGGCGAAGCTATACTACCTAAGGGGACTTTCAAAGAAAGCAAGCAGAATAAAGGAAAGAACAGTATTCGATAAAAAAATAAAAGAAAACAATCAATCTGAGTGAAGAAAGAAAAATTAGAGTTAGAAAAAATTTTAACTCTAAACTCTTAATTCTTGTTTTTCGTTCTCTCTTTCCCTTAATCTCCTCATCACGTGGATCATCCTGTGAATAGCCGTATAAGAAGAGAAGATTAAAATTACGACTAGGGCAAATTTAACAAGATAATCTCCTGGTTTATACCCGATACCGGAGGTTATCAGGTTGCCAAGAAAGTTAAATACCGAGAGAACACCCAAGTAAACCACTCTTTCGGTCCTCTGCATTACGCCAACTTCACAGTCAACTGCTAAGCCTTCTGCTCTTGCCCTTGTGTAGCTTACCATCATTGTTGAACTCAGTATGAGAAAAACGACATAAGAGAATATGCTTTCGTGAAAGTAGCTGAGAAGTCCCAGGTAAATGAATGCCTCGGAAAACCTATCCATACAGGAATCAAAGAATGCTCCGTACTGGCTACTTAAACCCTGTGCCCTCGCTACTCGGCCATCAAAAATATCAAAGGTAGAGCCTGCAAGGAGAAGTATTCCGGCAAAAAAAGTCCATCCTAAATGAAATAAAAATCCTGTGACAATAGAAACTATCAGTGTTGTAACAGTGAGGACATTTGGATGAATGCTTTTTTCAATCAAATAGTCCTCAATCGGACGCATCAGGAGTAGCCACCAGGTTTTAAACCCAAGTCCTAAAAGTTTTGACGAAGGTGGTTCTTTTTTACCCTTAGCTCTATCTACTACTTCCTCGGGAACAGCCATAATAAACTCCTACAGGTATCTTTTTATAAATTTCAACTAGATTTTAATTTTAGCTGTAAAAATAAGAAATTTAAATATTATAAGAGAAAAGCTTGAATTCTTTAATTTTCTAATTGTTCTCAGTAATAAGAAATGATTGTATTTCTTTTTCCTGCTTCTTTAGGTCAGATGCACCGAGTTTAGCTTCTTTTACGGTTTTAAATTTCCCAACTCTTACTCTATACCAGATTCCCCTTCCTGGAACCTTTCCTTGAATTATAAAAACGGGATATCCCTTTGATTTCAGGTCTTCTGCAAAATCTTTAGCATCGTTCTCCTTTTTATAGGATGCCACCTGAATTGTATATATACCATCTGACTCGATTGGAGCTACTGAAGCTATATCTTTTGAGGTAGCCTCTTCTTTCTTGGGTTCTCCTTTTATTGAGTCTTTTGTAAGATGGGAAATTGAGGCTTGTTTCTCAATAAATCTCGCTTTTGGTGCAGTCTTTGCTGTAATCTGTTTTGTGGGAACGGGGGTTTGTTCGGAAAAAAATTCCTCTTTTGGGCTTTCTTTTTTCTCCGTCTTACCCCTTTCTGTTTTTGTTTCCTGCTGGGCTATTGAAGGTTTTTCTTCAATATTTATTGCGGGTGATAAATCCTTTTTTATATGTTCCTCTTTCTCAGCCATCTTATTTGTCTGTTCATCCGAATAGGGCGATTTTATTGCGGTTTGCTCTTTAGTTGCTGGTATCTTAGGCTCCAATTGCTCTTTTAACTGCTTGGGGGGAACAAGATTATGTTTAACCTGCACTTCTTCTTTGGATTCTTTTTTTGCGTCATCTAATTTTATTTGTTGCTGAGGAGGCAGGGGAGAATTTTTTTTCTCTTTTACCTCTACTGGTTCCAAAGCTGATCTCTGATCTATGGGAGTGGGGGTTTTCTGACCTATAGGTGCCAGAGCTACGTTCTTTTGAGTAGTTTCTTCTTTTCCGGCTTCCGATCCTGTTGACTTCTCAAGGTAATATACGGTAGGGATTTCTTCTTCCTTAATCCCTGCTATTTCTGACTCGACCTTTATCTCTTTTTGTTTTATTGGAACTGGTGTTTGTTCGGCTAGCAATTTCGTAGCTTCTCTCTCGGTTTCTGCTTTTATTGGCTGCTTTGCGGTGGGGAAAGTGGGAGCCTCTTCGCCAATCTTTACCACTCTCAGATTGTTAAAATTTCGCTTTACTATTACAACTCCTTCTTTAAGTTCTATTTGTGTGGACCCCACAACGTCTTTGGGGCTCTCAAACACGAGTTCTCTTGGCGATTCAGCAATGAGCCTTGCTTCTTTACCACCTATCCTTAGGTTTGTAGTACCAAAATTGCCATCAAACGGCCCTTGAATTTGAATCGGTTTTCCTGCCCGTCCTACCATAGGACATTCGTATTCCCATGGGGAAGGGTTTATCGGTTGCCGTATTATGGTTGTGTTAGCCCGAACCGGAACTACAGCTCTAGACATTTCATTTCCATTTTTATCCCTGATAATGAGAAAAGTCGCTCCGCCGGTTAAAGTAGAGGGGATGGTCCATTTAAGCTTTATCTGAGTGAGAGGTATCTTCTCTTTTTCTAACTCAATAAAGTACCCACTTAACTCATTTCTGTTTCTACTATTTTGCTCTTCGGTCCCGCCCTCTGGCTCCAAAATCACCGTGCCTGAAATAGTATCACCTGCCGCCAAGCCATCGGGCAGATAAACCTTTATACTGCCTTTAGGTGTCTCAAAGGTTGTTATATAAAGTCCGGAAGCGATCTCAATTTTAACTTCCTGGCCAAAGACTTGGGAGCAAAACAAAATACTTAAAGCTGAGAGTATTAGAAGGCTTTGGCTTTTTGGTCTCATTTGAAAACATTCTAATTATACTGCATTTCTTAATTGTTTATTGTAACTAATACCAGTTTCACAATATCCGCCTCTCGATTCTTAAGGTCTTCTCCATAGAGTCTGGCATCTTCTCTGGTTTTGAATGTTCCTACGCGTGCTCTATACCGAGTTCCTTGTCCGGGAATCTCCACCTGTTTTATAAAAACAGGATACCCTTTTGATCTAAGAGATTCTAAGATCTGTTTAGCCTTTACTTCTTCTTGAAACGATCCTATTTGAACCGTATATTCCCCGCCTGAATCGATCTTCGGCATGGCCGCTATTTCCCTTTGTGTGGCTTGTTCTTTATCGGATTCCACAGTTGCTTGTTCTTCAATAGTTGTAGCGGTAGCTGAGGTTTGCTCTTTGTTTTTTGCCGTTTCCGATTCCGCTTTCTCTTCTAGCGGTTCTCGAATAGCAGGTGATTGCTCGACAATTTCTTCTGTTCGGGTTGAGGGAGTGGGTGTTTGTTCGGCTATCGGTTCTTCTGTAATTTTTGTGCCTTGGGGTTCTAATTCTTCTTTCAAGGTAGGGGATGTCTGCTTGGCGGTCGATGCATCTTTTGTAATCGTATCACTCTCATTTTCACTCTCGGTAACTTCTTTATGTGGAGACTCAGGGGGCATGTCCTCTCTAGCCGTATGTGGTTCTTCAGAATTACTGAGTCCCTTTCCCACAATGACCCCTAGAGTGAATGAAAGAACAAATAATGTTAAAAACCCTAAGAATAAGTACAGGGTCTGATTATTACGTGTGTTTTTTCTTTCTCTCATAGATCACATCCTTTCTGGTGCAGAAACACCAAGTAATCTAAGTCCATTTTTTATCACCGTTTTAATACAACTGATAAAATAAAGTCTGGCACTGCTTAACTTGGGGTCATCGCTGATAATCCTGTTCCTATTATAATATATGTGAAAATCAGAAGCTATTTCTTGCATGTTAAAAGCTAACTTATGAGGAGCAAGAGATAGCGCGCTTTCCCTTACCATTTCGGGGAAAGACAGTAGCTTTTTTATAGTCTCAATCTCTTCGGGGAGAGTGAGGAGATTCAAAAACTCTTTTGAAGGGGATAGTTCTCTTTCTGCAGCTTTTTCAAACACGCTTCCGATTCTAGCATGGGCATACTGAATGTAGTAAACGGGGTTTTCGCTTGACTCTTTCTTTGCTAAATCCAGGTCAAAGTCTAAATGGGCATCTGAACTTCTCATAAGAAGAAAAAAACGCATCACATCACGTCCTACTTCTTTTATAACTTCGCGCATAGTTACATAGCTTCCTGCACGTTTTGACATCGAGATTTCCTGCCCTTCCCTAACGAGTCTTACAAACTGAATTAAAACTACTTGAAGACAGGATTCGTCAAAACCCAAAGCTCTGAGTGCCGCTTTTAGCCGTACGACATGGCTGTGGTGGTCCGCTCCCCATACGTTTATAAGTCTTTTAAACCCTCTTTTAATCTTGTCATAATGATAAGCAATATCAGCAAGAAAATAGGTAGAGCTGCCATCTCTTTTTACAATAACCCAATCCTGCGAATCTCCAAAACAGGAGGCCTTAAACCAGAGTGCTCCGTCTTTATCTTCTAGCGCACTAAGCTCTTTCAGTGTGTTTTTTATCGCACTTAATTTGCAGTCGTCTTTCAGTTCTTTGAGAGGTTTGTAAAGTTCGTCCTGTTCGCTGTACCAACTATCAAAGCTCACTCCAAGGTCTATTAGGTCTTTCCTTATTTCTTCAAGGAGCTTATTCTTTGCGTATTTCTTGCAAAAGTCAATGGACTCTTCATGAGAAGATTCTGTTTCAAGAAGAGCATTACCTTTCTTCTCTTTGATCTTTTCAGCAATCTCTTTAATATACTCTCCATAATATCCGTCTTCCGGCATCTCTTTGTTAATCCCGAAAAGCTCTTCATATCTTCTGTATACGGAGAGTCCGAGAAGCTCCATCTGTCTTCCCGCGTCGTTTATATAGAATTCTCTTGTAACATCAAAACCGGCCGCAGTTAAAATATTTGAAATCGTATCTCCGACAGTGGCATTTCTAGCATGACCCATATGAAGGTATCCCGTAGGGTTTGCACTGACAAATTCTACAATTATCTTTTCCCCTCTTCCCAGGTAGGATTCTCCAAATTTTTCTCCAAGTTTTTCAACTTCTACGAGTTTATTTATTACGGTCTCTTCTTTTATGAAGAAATTAATAAAACCGGCTCCTGCAATCTCGACCCTTTTAAATATCGTCCTTCCATCCTCAGGAAGGTTGTTAATGACAAGCTCTGCAACTTCACGGGGCTTTTTCCCAAGCTTCTTGGCAAGAATAAGAGCAATATTGGTCGAGAAATCTCCAAATTCCCTTCTTTTAGGAATTTCAATCTCTATTTCTGTGGGAAGGTCTACAATATTGTTTGTGCTTCTCAGGTTTTTTACGGATTCAAAAACTAACTTTTGGATTTCTTCCTTCATTTAGAATTAAAAACTACACAATATGTAAGAAAGTTACAACAAGAAATGCGAGTTTAATAGTTTGATTTTCTTTCTGTAACAAGCTCTTCGGAAAGGTGTGTTAGATCGTTTAGAACAACTACTCTATGGTGACCGTTTTTAAAGAGTATTATGCTTTTTGATGCGGCTTGAAGCTTAAACTTAACAAATTCCTTAAGTCCTACCCCAGTTAATTTGCAAAGAAGCATTATGATTGTAAGGTTGTGACTTGCTGTAACAACGATCTCTTCTTTATTATGCTTACTGTATATTCTTTCTACCGCTCTCCATGCTCTTTCTTGAACCTCTTTAAGAGATTCTCCTCCGGGGAGCCTAACCAAGTCGGTATTTTCTCTCCATTCTTTTAGAAGCTCACCGTATCTCTCTCTTATTTGGATGAAAGTAAGTCCTTCTAGATCGCCTTGGTTCATCTCTCTAAGGTCAGGATCAACCTGAACTGAAAGATTGTGGTACTCCGCAATTGCATTTGCGGTATCAGTTGCTCTTTTCAAATCACTTGAATAAACGGCGGAAATATTTTCGCTTCTAAGAGACCTTGCCAGCTCCCCTATTTGTCTTCTTCCATTTTCGTTCAGCTCGATATCAGAAAATCCCTGACAGATTCCCAGACGATTCCAATCGGTTTCTCCATGGCGTACAAGTATTAAATTCACTTTCTAATCACCGTGCTTTTAATATTAACACAAAACGAAAAGCCTGAGAAATAATTAAGGCTGAGGTTGGATAAAATTGGGTCTGCTCTCTTCTTAAGGTTCAAAAGAAACCTTCACGCCTTCGGTTTTTGCCACTTCGAGAAGTTCAGGGGGAGGGGGTGTTAATGGAACAGCTTTATAAATTGCCTTAACGCAAAAATCATCAAATGCCGGGTTTCCGGAAGTGTTTTCAACTCTAACGTCATACACCCCTCCAGTTTCATCCATCCTGAAAACCACTTCTGTCCTGAGATTTTCATCTATAGAGAAGGTTTGAGGTATTTTCCATTTGTCTTTTATCTCTTCACGTATTCTTTGTACGAAAAGACCAATAGCCGCACCACTTACTGCTCCACCCCGTGGTCCTCCAGCTCGGTAATTGCTCTCGGCTTCTTCGCTCCCGGGGGAATTAGCTTCAGCTACCTGTTCCTCCTTTCCGACATTTTTCTGTATGTCCTCTATAACGTTACGTCTCTGCTTATCCGTTACTGTTTTCTGCATATCTTCAAGAACCCCGCGTCTAATGTCTTCAAAACTGGATTCCTTTTTCTTCTCAGTCTCCTTTTTCTGTGTAGACTTACGGGGTTCAGTCGGCTCTGGTTTTTTGGCTATCTGTTTTTTGTCCTCCTTTTTTTCCTTTTCTTTGGGTTCTTGTTTTTTCTTCTCTTTCGAGTCCAATACTACTACGTCTTTCTTTTTGGGTTCTTCTTTTGGCGGCTCCTCTTTTTTTACCTCGACTTTTTTAGGCTCTTCCTTTTTAACTTCTTTTGGCGGCTCTTTTTTCTCGCCCTGTGGAACTTCTACCTTTTTCTCTTTGGGTTTTTCTTCAACCTTTGGAAGATCTTCCTTTTTTTTCTTGGTTTGCTCAGGCTCTTCCATCTTTGATTCCCGAGTTAGTTCCTTTTTCTCTGGCTGAGATGGTTCTAATTTTCCCCCGCCTTTTGTCTCCAATTCCGAAAGCGATACTAACCTTCCTTCTATGGATTGGGGTTCTCCTAATTGCTTGGGTGTCCCGAATCCCCAGAACAGGGCTATTATTAATACTATTAAATGAAGGGAAAGCGAAAGAACTATTCCCCAAAACAAAGAAGATTTTCCCGAAGGTTCAAAATTAGATGAACTCATTTCTATTCTTATTTTAAAAGCCCGTTTTTTGAAGGAGGCTCTGTGACAAGCCCTACTTTATTCACACCCGCATTTTTTACTTCAGCCATTACTTCCATCACAGCACCGTAGGGGATGTTGGAATCGGCTTTAAGAAATACGTCTTCATCCTCCACCCTTTTTCCCTGAGCTCTTATGAGCGTGCGAATCTCCCCCTTAAGTTGAGAAATAGAGTACTGTTTTTTCTCTATAAATATTTCTCCATTTTTATTTAGTGTTATCACAATCTTTTTTTCTCGCTCGGCAGCGGGCATCGGTTTAGATTCAATCTTTGGCAGGTTAACATCTACACCCTGATACAGAATCGGGGCCGTAACCATAAAAATTACAAGAAGCACAAGCATTACGTCAACAAAAGGAGTGACGTTGATTTCCGAAAGCACTGTGCGGCCTTCGTTGTTGTTTTTCATCCCCATATTCGGTTTCCTCTACATCTTTGTAAGGTATCTCTCTACTATATTCAGAAATTCCGCAGAAAAGTTCTCCATCTCCACGGCTATTCTTTTTACTCTGTTTACAAAATAATTATAAGCGACAACGGCTGGAATTGCAGCAGCAAGACCGATAGCAGTGGCAATCAGCGCCTCCGCGATTCCAGGAGCTACGGCCTGAAGAGTCGGCACCCCTTCGCGGCTTGCAAGTCCGATAAAGGACGTCATTATTCCCCAGACGGTGCCAAAAAGACCGATAAAAGGAGCCGTGCTTCCTGTTGTCGCAAGAAAGATTAAGGAGCCTTC
>JACPIY010000008.1 GCA_016187835.1 Deltaproteobacteria bacterium
AACGACGACATAATTCTGCAACAGACATCTCAGCTTTATTAACCTCCAAAACAAACCTAGCCCTTTCATCCATAGGTAACACCTTTCTCCATGCCATAGATCACCTCCATGACATGTAATATTGTGTAACCTAGGTCCCCGGTCTATTCTGTAACCTATGTCCCCGTTTGAACCGTATCTAAATCTTCTCCCCCATTGTGGGAGAGTGTACAGACTGTCGCATTATTCTATCAATAACTGAATCTTTTATTAAATTGATATAGCTCCCCACCCAAGTTCAAAACAAGATTCGTTTGAATACCCCTAGATTTACAACTATACTCCATTTATATGAAAATAGTCTTCATGGGCACTCCGGAATTTGCCGTGCTTTCTCTTCGGGCTCTGATCGAATCTGAAGATGAAATCGTTGCTGTTGTATGTCAACCAGATAAGCCCAAAGGACGAGGGCTTGAGGTTACTTCACCTCCTACGAGGATTCTTGCCGAAAAACACCGCATTCCGGTTTTGCAACCTCAAAAGATTAAAACAGAGGAGTTCTTTAACGAGCTTAAAAAATTAAGTCCCGACTTAATCTGCGTCGCCGCATATGGAAAAATCTTACCTAAAAACATACTAGAACTCACTCCGCATGGCTGTATCAACGTTCACGCTTCGATTCTGCCCAAATACAGAGGCGCTGCGCCCATCAACTGGGCGATAATTAGAGGAGAGAAAGTTACTGGAATAACCACGATGAAAATGGATGAGGGAATGGACACTGGCAATATGCTTCTGAAGAAGGAAGTTCCCATTGATGATGAAGACACTGGAGAAAGCTTGTCTGAAATACTCTCCCACATTGGAGCCGAGCTTCTGATTGAAACTATAAAGCTTCTGAAAGAAGGGAAGCTTAATGCTATTCCTCAAGACCATTCACAGGCTACTTATGCGCCAATGCTAAAAAAAGAAGACGGAAAGATAGACTGGGAAAAATCGGCTGAGGACATCAGAAACCTGATTCGTGGATCCCTTCCCTGGCCTGGGGCTTATACAACGCTTGAAGGAAGGCTTCTAAAAATTTATAAAGCTAAAGTCACCGACGGCAACGGAAAACCGGGAGAGGTAATAGAGTCTAATTCTGGAGTTTTGAGAGTCACAACGGGCAAAGATTCGCTTGATATTTTAGAGCTTCAAATCGAAGGGGGGAAAAGATTAAAGGCAGAGGAGTTTCTAAGAGGGAAAAAAATTCAACAGGGAACAATGCTTGGATTAGTATTGTGATTTTGGGCAAACCAAGTGGCTACAGTATATTCAAATTCAGCCCGATGCTCTTTCTAAACATTCAACATCACATCAAAGAAACCAATCTTTACCTTGGCCGCAATTCCACTTTTCCAGCATATATCCCTTGCAGCATTCTGCATCTCTTTTGGAACTAAAAGCACAAGCTGAACACCGAGATTTGATAGCTCCCTCCACTCTTTGACCTCCTCTTCGTTAATAGTCTCCTCAGTTTCCACCTCTGCTATCAATACAATCTGTCCGTAGTTGGCAAAGACTACATCGGGATAATAACCCTTAAATTCAAAATTCTTTTCTTCACCCGGATTTGTGTGGACCTCTTTGTAGAGTCTTGAGTATTTATCTTTTACCTTCCTTATTACCCAGTCGTGAAGAAACTGCTCATCCTTCGACCGCGCCATATCTCTCTCCCCACATTAGCTTGGTTTTTAGAATCTCAAAATAATCTCTGAATGGGGACTTAATCAATTTCACCGAACTGTCTGATTTCATTACTTCTACTACATCGCCCATTTTTAATGTAACCCCAACATGTCCATCAAGCGTAAGGTAAGTATCAGGCGTGTCTGAAAGAACCTTGATTCTGATTGTGGTTTCGCTGGAGACAACAAGAGGACGATTGGTAAGGGTGTGAGAACAAATCGGGGTGATTATAGTAAGAGGAAGCGTTGGATAAATAATAGGCCCTCCCGCGGAAAGAGAGTAAGCCGTAGAACCCGTTGGTGTTGAAAGGATTATTCCATCCGCTCTAAAATTAGCCACATGAGAACCGTTTATGTATAATGCAAGATCAATCATTCTCGCAACAGCACCTTTGTTAATCACCACATCGTTAAGCACGACATAATCTCCTATTCGATCAACAGTCCCCCTATGAATAGTTGCATAAAGCATTTCTCTTTTTTCAACGCTGTATTGACCTGAAATAATGCGTTCCATCATAGGGTATAACTCACGAATAGCGATCTCGGTAAGGAAACCCAACCCACCAAGGTTTACTCCTAGTATCGGAATATCGTATTTGCAAACAAGGCGGGCAACTCCAAGAAAAGTACCATCCCCCCCGAATACAATAACCACGTCCACAAGTTCGGGAAGTTCCGTCGGTGGAATAGAATTTGGATGACCCATCTCCTTGCCTAGCTCTTTTTCAACATAGACTTCAATATTTCTTTCTTGAAGCCAACTGCAGAGCTCCCTTGCAATCTCAAAGACCTCTTCCTTATTGGTCTTTCCAATGATGCCGATTCTCAAAGCTCTTTTCCTCCAATTTTGTTGCGTATGGGACAGATTCGTGAGGGTTTCAAAACGTAAATAATAATATACGCCGGTAGTTAAAGAATCAAATAATAGGGTCTAATTAACTGGTTGACCGTGAATTAACTCTAATAGACACAAAATTCGTAGGGGCGGGGTTGAACCGCTACTTACGGCTAAGGGAACAAGGGATAATTATAGTGGCGTCTGAACATTAATTTAGTGAGGATAGACGGGACTTTCTAGTCCCGGATTGTCAAGCGGGGTTAGAAAACCCCGCCTATCGTAGGGTTTTGATTAATCAAACTTTTTCCCTTTTCTATCCCGCCGAGTAAAGGAGATAGCTTTTTATAAACTCACTCAAATCACCGTCAAGAACTGGGTCAACGTTTCCAGTTTCGTATTCCGTCCTATGATCCTTAATCATCCTGTATGGATGAAGCACATAGGATCGAATCTGACTTCCCCATCCTATTTCTTTTTTTGTTGCCTGAAGTTCCTCAAACTTCTCTTTTTGCTTTTCTTTCTCGAGCTCGTATAGCCTCGCACGAAGTATCTTCATGGCAAGGGCACGGTTTTGGTGCTGAGAGCGTTCATTCTGGCAACTGGCAACGATCCCTGTTGGGATGTGAGTAATTCTTACCGCAGAATCGGTTTTATTCACGTGTTGACCGCCCTTACCGCCTGCGCGGAAGGTATCAACCCTCAAGTCCTTTTCATCAATTTCTACTTGTATAGTGTCATCAATCTCGGGTGAAACAAAAACAGAAGCAAATGAGGTATGCCTTCTTTTGTTTGCATCAAACGGCGAAATACGGACAAGACGATGGACCCCGCTTTCTCCCTTCAGATAACCGTAAGCATAAGGTCCTTTCACAAAAAAAGTAGAGCTTTTTATTCCAGCCTCATCTCCAGCTTGATAGTCCAACATTTCTATGTGGTATCCATTTCTTTCCCCGTATCGGAGATACATTCTAAGGAGCATCTCAGCCCAATCCTGAGCCTCCGTGCCGCCCGCTCCTGCATTGATCGAGACTATAGCGTTGTTTTCATCATCGGGCTCACCAAGTATTCTCTTGAACTCAAGACTTTCAACTTTCTTGTCAATCTCGGATATTTTTGCATGAGCTTCCCTAGCTGTCTCTTCATCCTCCCCTTCAAAAGAAAGCTCCGTTAGTACTTCGGCATCCTCAAGCTCGTGGGACAACCTTTCCCATTCATTAATGATACTTTTTACCTGAGACTGCTCCTTTAGGACTTGCTGAGCATTCTCACTATCGGACCAAAAATCCGGCTTACCTACTATCTTTTCTAACTCTTCCAGGCGTGTTCTTTTCTTAGGGAGGTCAAAGAAAGTCTCCGAGTATTTTTAGTCTCCTTTTAAGATCATGAATCTTTCCTCTGTTTTCAGCAAGCATAAAATCAAGTCCTCCAAATTCAGCTATAAACAATATAAAGTTTGAACCTGGTAAAAGCAAGTTTCCGATGTGTATAAAACCCCTAAGTCCTTTTGCGTTTCGCAATATTTCTCATATATATTGACTTAGGAAAATATCTCAAAGTATAGTCTCAAAAAGGCAAAAGCATCCCCTAAAACCCACATATGTTGGATGTTGCAAGTAGGTATTACATACACATATTATTGAAACAGAGGAAGACGGAAAACGTATGCTTGAATATTTTAACGGCTTTTATGACGGCTTCGTAAAGCGGGTTGAGCTGCTTCCCCATGACCGCTTCGAAGAGACCGGACCGTGGTACTTTGAGCGGGGCCATCTTTGCACTGGCCAGTTTGACGTCGTGATAGACATTGCTCACTATAATTACGGTCAGGGCGATCAGCCTTCGAATCGCCTGGTTTCTTGTCATTTCCAGGACTTTAAGGATTTCTGTCTTGACCTGCGTGGGAATGAATCATACGAATGGGAAAGCTATCTGCACGGCGCAGACGCGCTCAAGTTTGCCAGGCAGTGGCTGCGTGAGCGGGAAAAGTAGCAAGACGCTGTTCTTTGACGGTGTCAAGTGCTTTAGGATATCAGTGTTTGGTCAATTTAAGGTTGTGACCTGTCATTCTAACCCGAAGGGTAGCGGAGGCAAAGATTCCGTTTTGTTTGTCAAGACATTTATGCGTAATATTTCCTTTCAATCCAGTCTCCAGCAAATTCTGTTCTATTATTTAAATCTTTCAAAGAACAAAGAAACTAACTATAATTGAATTTGGTCTATATATGGGAAAAATACTAATCACAGCAGAAACTGTCTTACCTATATCTTCCTCCCCTTTAAGCAAAGGTGCAGTCCTCGTAGCCGGTGGGAAAATCAGAGAAGAAAATCAGAGAAATCGGAAAGGCTTCACAGCTTAGAAAAACTCATAAAAGCATACATACCATTAACCTTGGAAATGGAATTCTCCTTCCCGGATTTGTGAACGGTCACACCCATCTTGAGTTAGGATGGGTAGGCAGAAGAATTGGGCAATTCAGCGGGTTTATAGAATGGATCGAGCAAATCATAATAGCCAAAACAGAAGAGATAACAAGGGAAGAAATAGAGACATCGGTTGAGCAGGGAATTAGGTCACTTATAGGGAGTGGTGTAACCACAGTTGGCGAAATATCATCCTACGGTGGTCTGGATAAGCCAATACTTCAGAAATCAGGACTTAGAACGGTTCTCTTTACAGAGCTTTTTGACCGGCACAATGATTTTTGGAATGTCTTCTCTTTCGATAAAGACGAAATACTCGAAGAAAGACCATTTCCACACTCGCCTTACTCGTGTTCGCCGGATTTTCTCAAGAAAGTATTGAGCGTTAGCGGAGAAAAAGAAATCCCTTTGGGGATTCACCTTTCCGAAAGCCCTGATGAGGTAAAGTTCGTGAGAGGAGAGGAAAATGGATTTGAAAACAAGATACTTCCTATGGTAGGGAGAGCCCACTTCCCAAGAGAAAAAGCCCAAACACCGTTTCAATATATAAAGGGGTTGGGATTTTTTGATAAAACAAAGGTTACCGCTGTACACATGGTGCAGGTTCTTCCCGAAGAGGTAGAAGAAATATGCAAACACGATGTTGGGATAGTTCTCTGTCCGAGAAGTAATCTCTTTCTTAAAGTCGGTTCTCCTCCTGTCAAACAATATATAAAGATAGAAAGATTAGGAATTGGAACAGATGGGCTTTCAAGCAATTTTAATCTTGATTTTTTTGAAGAGTTGAGATTCTTCTACTTAACCTTTGCAGATAACCTGGGAAAACAAGCTTCATTTTTCACAATCTATCTTGCTACACTTGGCGGAGCAAAGGCTCTTTTTCTGGAAGATAAGATCGGCAGCATTGAAAAGGGAAAGGAGGCCGATCTCATTTTTCTCAGTTCTGAGAAAATCTCCTCCGACCCTTATCTTTCTGTAATCTCTTCTTCTAAAGATGATGTAAAACTGGTTATGGTAAAGGGTAAGGTGATTTTTCAAAAGTAAATCGTTAACCACGAAGGCACGAAGGAGAATTTTAGGTATTCAAGATGCCAAGTATCCAAGTTTCCAAGTTACCGAACAAACTTGACTACTTGCCAGCTCGGCTACTTGGCTGCTTTCCTTCTTCTGACTACTGGCTTCTGTATTCCGGCTTCGTGGATTTGTGGCTAATTAGTCAAATCCAAATGGAGTCTTTGGTTAACCTGTATGACCAGAAAGATTAACAAACTTTTCGTTTACGGCACACTCCTTCAAGGAGAACTCAGAAGCCAACATTTAGACGGCTGTAACCTGGTCGAGGCACTCGAACTGCCCGGCAAGCTCTACGATACTCAAAAAGGTTATCCTGCGGCTTTGTTTGATGAAGATTCCAGAGAAACAGTCGCAGGAGAGCTTTACGAAATCTGCGGAGATGTGGACGAAAGATTGAGGGAACTCGATAAAGTAGAAGGCACAAAACTTGTCCTCTACACAAGAAAAAGTCTAAGATACAAAGAACATGACTTTTACCTTTATGAGGCCGGAGAGGTTTTAAAAAAAAGTTTACATAGTGGAAATGGAATTAAATCTGGAAGCTGGAGACGCTACGGGTCAGTAGCCCTCAAGAACCCTCTTCAATTTGCTCTCATCTTTGAAAATTCTCAGCTGCCACGCTACAGGAAATTCCCTCCTCAAGATTCAAGCGGATTAGTATTCCTAAGAGGTGAAATTCCAATCCTTATTACTGCATCACATGCTACAGCCCACTTGCGAATGAACAAAATAAAATACGAAGAACATTACACAGGGGCGCTCTCTGTTATTCTTCACGTACTCACCGGATCCTACGCGCTATATACCCACTGGGCATCTGAAATTGATCCCAATTACTATGACAATGCGCCTTTTAAGGAAAAGCTTTCCGATATAGTACAAGAATTCGGAATCAGATTTGTCCTTGACCTGCACGGCACGATAGCTAAGACGAACGAAGACATATATCCGGGAATAGGAAATGAAAGAGAATTTCTTCTCGGAAATGATTTTTATCTCGCTAAACTCGAAGAATCAGTAGAATCCGAAGGTCTTATTCTCGGCGGCCTCCATGTTTTTCCAGCCTTACGTCAAATGACGATTGCCAAATTTCTTGCACGGAATCTTGGAATCCCGGCTATGCAGCTTGAGATCAATAAGAGACTTAGAGGTCTTGAAAATGACCCTTCCCAATTTGAGAAGCTAGTCAAGTTTCTCAGCCATTATGTTTTATGTGTAAGAGCTTAAATTTAAAATAATTATTTATTCAGATGAGCATACTAAACCAAACCGAACACCGTCCCTGGGCATTACCTTCTGGTCCGTGGATTATAAAGCAAAGTTGGCATGAACTTCTTTTTGCCCATTGGCCTATAGCTCCTAGTATACTCAAATCACTAATCCCTGGTGTTTTGAACCTTGATACCTTTGAGGGACAGGCTTGGATCGGCGTAGTGCCTTTCCGCATGAAAATAGGTCTACGATTTTTAGCGTTTTCACCTTTGCTGTGCACGTTTCCGGAACTAAATGTGAGAACATATGTAGTGGTGCAAGACAAACCCGGAATTTACTTTTTTAGCTTGGAAGCATCAAACTGGTTAGCTGTACAGGTAGCTCGTGTTTGGTACAAGTTGTCTTATATGAAAGCAAAAATGGCAGTAAGAAGAGATAGAAATATAATACAATATTCCAGCAAACGCACGGAAAAAAATGAACGACCAGCAGAGTTTTTGGGGAATTACCACCCAACCACAGAAGTCTTCTTATCCAGACCAGGAAGCTTGGAACATTGGCTTACAGAACGCTACTGTCTGTATGCAGTTGATCGTAGCAATAATATCTATCGAGGTGAAGTACACCATCTTCCCTGGCCTCTTCAGATAGCAGAAGCAGAGATTTTGAGAAATACTGTACCACTTTCTCATGGTATCAACCTTCCAGACACCAAACCGTTGCTTCACTACGCACACAGATTAGAGGTTTTTACATGGCCACCGAAACGTCTTAGCAGGTACTAAAAGCTCAGTGGTATTGTGGTATTAGAGAAGCTGAAATCTTCTAGCCTTCTAGAATATCCAATTTGGCTTTTTCCTTAATAATTCCCTTCTCAAAAGCCCTTGTAAAAAGAAACTCCAGTGCTCTCTTCCCTTTTTCCCCCATATCCTTTGTATATTCATTCACATACATAAGAACAAATTTTTCACCCAGGTCCTTTTGCATTCCTCTCCCAAATTTAAGCGCATATTCCAGGGCTTCATCCTTGTGAGCGAGTCCGTATTCGATACTCTCCTTATGCACTCTTAAGATCTCCTTCTGCAGGTTGTTCTCAATATTTCTTCTCACGGTGTTTATCCCCAGAGGAAGCGGAAGTGAAGTGTCCTTCGCCCACAACTCTCCCAGATCAAGTATTCTCGTCAGTCCAAAGTCTTTATAGGTAAGCTGTCCCTCGTGAATAATAAGACCGGCATCAACTTCGCCATCTTTTACAGCCTCCATTACCCTGTCAAAGGGGAACTCAATCGGTATAAAACCATCAGCGTAGATACTGAGAAGAAGGAAGGCTGAGGTGAGTTTTCCCGGGATTCCTATTTTTTTCTCTGTCAGTCCATCCATGTGTCTTTTTGCAACAACTATTGGACCATAACCTTCTCCCATGCTCGCCCCGCATGAAAGTATCCTGTATTTGTCCTGGACGTGAAGGTAGGCATGAGCGGATATTGCGGTAACCTCTAATTCGCCTTTTACGGCTCTTTTATTGAGATTCTGAATTTCTTCTATTATGTGAACAAAGTCAATTCTATCGGATGCTACTTTCCCGCTAGCCATCCCATAGAACATAAACGCATCATCCGCATCAGGACTGTGTCCGAGTTTCATAGTGATTTTATTCAAGTTATTTGTCTCCTTTTCTAAATTTATAGGACAGGAAAATCTAACCTAACTGGGTAGGCAACGGGTCCCTTCGTCAAGCTCAGGGGCTGGCTTGCTCGTTGCCGATTTACCGTTCTGATAAGCCCACGACTAAGACCACCAGCAAGACTGGTGGTCTACCCTAGTAACTCATCCAACATCAACTTTTAATTACTATTCAGAATAAATTTGCAAATCGTGAATCTCTTTAATTTCCTCCAACCCTGCAAGGAACTTAGCATACGTCAAAATCCCTTGAATTTCTTTCTCGCCAAGGTCGTACCTGATTCTTTCGGTCATGTATCGTAAACAGATTTCTTCGCTGAGCCCGATTTTCTCTGACTCCGCTTTTACAATATTCTTAACAATCTTTAGTCCGATAGACTTCGCCACATCAAGCGCTTTAAGATTTTTTCCCAGACGAACCCCATAGTTCACGGCATAGACCGCGTAGACAAAGGGAAGCCCCGTTTCATTTGTCCAAACCTCGCCGAGATCCAAAACCTTGTATCCTGTTGGTGGGAAATATCTTAATTTAAGCCCCGCGTTGCCGATTAACATTCCACCATCCACACCGACAAGAAATCTCTCATCAGGTTCTCTCGGGATATAAGCGGGAGAGAGTTTATAGAAAACTTCTAGGATAACTCTGAGGAGCGCAGTTGAGCTACGGGATCTCGCATCAACTGCAACGGTCCTGAGGTCCTTTATCGCTGACTTTGCCAGAAGAATTACACTGTCCACCTTTCCGTAAGACGAGATAGAGATATTTGACACAACACTATAATTTTGTCTTCTAAGCAACTCAGCGACAGGAACAAGTCCTAAGTCAACCTTGTTTTCAAAAAGCATTTGAGACAAACTGGAAGGCCGTGTGTATATGATCTCAAAATCATGTTCTACCAACCCCTCTTCCAGAGGAAAAATTAAAGGCCTTACATTTAAAAAAGGGACAGAGCCGAGTTTGATCAAATTCGTTCACCTATTTTTGTAGGGGCGTATAATTATACGCCCTACGGACGATCTAAAACGTACTCAAATCCCCTGCCACCTCTTTGGCAAAAATATTTTTTCATAAACTGAAATCGCATAGGAATCCGTCATGCCAGCAATAAAATCACAGACAGACCGCTCGATTGCCTCGCCATCACGGGCGTTTTTTCCATAGATCTTCCAGAACTCTTCCTGATTAGCGCAGAAGTATTCATAAAGCTCTTTCATTATTTTTTTAGCTTTAAGAAAATTATTTCTCACCTCATCATTCATATAAACCGTATCAAAGAGGTAGCTCCGAAGCACAACCATAGCCTCTTCAACCTCTTTGCTTATAATCACCTTCTTTTTGCCTAGCTTTTTGGTCTCAAAAATAATATCCGTAACCATTCTGTTGATTCTTTCCGAATTTGTCTTTCCTAACACCTTGACACATTCCTTCGGCAAATCATCAATCGTGATAAGACCCGCCCTTATTGCGTCATCAACATCATGGTTAGCATAAGCCACCAAATCGGAAACTCTTACAGACTGACCTTCCATCGTTTCGGGACGATACTTTGGATTATCAACCGGTCCCATTCCCTTCGAATGTTTAGAGATCCCGTCCCGAACCTCATAGGTCAAATTCAATCCTTGACCGTCCCTTTCAAGAACATCCACAACTCGAAGACTGTGGATTACATGCTTAAACCCGCCGGGGAATATTTCATTGAGCACGGCTTCTCCAGCGTGGCCAAAAGGGGTATGTCCCAAGTCGTGTCCTAAAGCAATGGCTTCTGTAAGGTCTTCATTAAGCCTCAGAGATTTTGAAATCGTTCTTGCAATCTGAGAAACTTCGATCACGTGGGTTAGTCTTGTTCTATAGTGGTCGCCAGTTGGAGATAAAAAAACCTGAGTCTTGTGTTTCATTCGTCTGAAGGATTTCGAGTGTATTATTCTGTCCCTGTCTCTTTGAAAACAGGTTCGGATTGGACATGGTTCTTCAGACTTCATCCTTCCCTTACTCTCTGAGCTTAAAGCGGCAAAAGGGGAAAGCACTTTCCTTTCTATCTCTTCTAACTCTTCTCTTATCGTCAATTTAAAACACCCCGCATTAATTTAGCCACAGAGAGCACAGAGATCACGAATAGAAAAAAATATATTAATTATAACAATCTTTCTCGGTGTCCTCTGCGCTCTCTGTGGCTAAAAAATATTTCATTATAATCTAATCCGAACTCCTTTTTTTATCAAAAACTCCTTAGCTTCTCTAATGGAATACTCGCCATAATGAAAAATTGAAGCGACAAGAGCCGCATCCGCTTTCCCTAAAGTCAACCCCTCGTATAGATGCTCCAGATTTCCGGCGCCTCCAGAGGCGATTACAGGAATCCCAACAGATTGAGATATGGCTTTAGTAAGTTCCAGGTCATAGCCGGCTTTTGTTCCATCTTTATCCATGCTTGTAAGAAGAACCTCTCCTGCTCCGGACTCCTCCATTCTTTGCGCCCATTCCACGGCATCAATTCCTGTAGGGTTTCTTCCGCCGTGAGTAAACACCTCCCAACTTTCTTCCGAAACTTTCCTCGCATCAATCGCAACTACTATACACTGACTTCCGAACCTATTCGCAGCGGCTTTTACGAAATCAGGGTTTTTTACAGCCGCAGTGTTTATTGAAACTTTATCCGCCCCTCCAAGCAGGAGCTGTCTTATATCTTGGAGGGTTCTAACTCCTCCGCCAACGGTAAGTGGAACAAAAACCTCTCCCGCAGTACGCTCTACAACGTCAATCATCGTTTTTCTTTCTTCAAAAGAAGCAGTAATATCAAGAAACGTGATTTCATCCGCCCCTTCGTCGCTGTATCTTTTTGCTATTTCTACAGGGTCACCTGCGTCCCGGAGGTTTAGGAACTTTACTCCCTTTACAACCCTTCCATCTTTTACGTCCAAACAGGGAATGATCCTCTTTGCAAGCATCAATAACCTCTAAATTACTTTGCCACAAAGGCTCTAAGACACGAAGTTAGAATATAGAATCCAGGAGCCAGAAGCCAGAATACAAAAAAGCTTCTGAATTCCGACTCCTGAATTCTGGCTTCTATATATACTTTTTGTGAACCCATATTTCCTTTGCGCCTTCGTGCCTTAGTGGCAGAAAATTAGGAAAACCTATCTATTGCTTCCTTCAGGTTGATTTTACCCGTGTAGATTGACTTACCAAGAATAACGCCAACTAACCCCATTGCCTCCAGAGAGGAAAGTTTTTCTATGTCCTCAATGGATGCTATGCCGCCTGATGCCACAACGGGGATAGGAGAGGATTCGACAAACTCTCTTACAGAGCCCAGATTTACTCCTTCCATAGTCCCATCGCGGTCTATGTTAGTGTGAATAACCATAGATACCCCAAACGCTTTTAAATCACTAAGAATGGATTTAGTATCTAATTCCATTACCTCTGTCCATCCCTTAACCGCAATCTTTCCCATCTTGGTATCAATTCCAATAGCTATATTTTGAGTGAATCTCATACATGATTCGATCAAAAATTCCTGGTTTAAAAAGGCTGCCGTGCCGAGTATTACTCTGCTTACGCCTGCCTTCAGATAACTTTCAATCGTTTTAATATTTCTTATTCCTCCGCCAACCTGCACCGAGCAAGAAACGGACTCCACGATTTCCCTTATTATATCGAAATTCTTGGGCTCTCCAGAGAAGGCTCCATCAAGGTCAACAACATGGATAAGTTTGGCTCCGGACTCCTGCCATTTTCTTGCAACACCTACCGGGTCTTCTGAAAATACCGTTTCAGTGCCATCCTCTCCTTTTAAAAGCCTCACGCATTTTCCGTCTTTTAAATCAATAGCAGGAATGATTAGCACCTAATTTAGCTCCCAAAATTTATTTGGCCACCAGAATGATGCAATATCCAAAATTCATCCAGCATCCTGTATCTTGGATCATGAATCCTGTTTATTTTCATTTGTGTCAATTCTTAGCTGAATTGGTAATCAGAACCTTATTGAGCTTATTTACAACTTCAACAACTCCCTCTTTTGCAAGTTCATCGGCTGTGATCCACTTGGCTCTTCTTTTGATAAACTTTTTAATTTCAGCAACATTTTCGAGAAGAGTTCTCTGAGTCTCATTGAAATAAGCTTCCCAGATAACCTCCCCATTTGTTGCATTGAACAATTGAACTTCAAACACGACTGAGGCGGGAGATTCCACACCAAAATCTCCTCCCCTTCTCTCGCTGTAATTAGATATATTTCCAATCAGAACAGCATCCGCATCTAGATTTTTCCCCACTCTGAGAACAGTGTCTTTATATGTTAATCCGGGATTCTCTTCTTTTACCTTTTCAATCTCCGAGGTTGCGGTTTCAAGAGAAGTTATATCCACGCCCTTTACTTTGTTTGTTAGCTCATTATATAGTGCATCTGTCAAAAAACGTTCTTTGACAACTCTAACTTGTTCGGATTCTTGGTCTAAATAAGGCGGTTCAGAGATAAATGGCGCAAAAGCGATTTTTCTTATATTGACAGGCTCTTGGGTAGACTGCACTATCTCCTGAACCGAACTGGCGCAGGAGAACATAATTACGCAAAAAAGAGACAATAAAAGACAATGGAAATTAAAGACTCTCATGTACCCAATAAATATACTGAAATATAAGGTAATGAAAAGAAGACAGAAAAGTATCTGAAATAGGGTAGTTTAATTTTCCTTCTCTAATCTTATGAGTGTAACACCTGCCGGGGCGTTGTATCTAATTGGAGCGAAGGTAAGACCGAGACCGTTGTTAATATTTATGAACATAGAGCCAAATCGGTACTGACCCGATAGATAGTTATTTTCAAATAGCACCGGTGTGAGTTTGATTCCAAGAAGTGAAAAAACAACCTGCCCGCCGTGTGTGTGTCCTGCCAGAAAGATGTTGTAATTATTCTTTGACGCAAACTCAACAAGCTCTTCTGATGGCTGGTGAACGATAAAAATTTTGAGAGCAGAACTTGTGTTTAGAGATGGCAGAATTTTTAGTGCTTCCATATTCGGACGCATGCTGTAAATGTTTGTCACAAACGTCATATTAATCTCTGAAGACTTTACATCAAGGGTGAAGTTTTCATCTTCAAGAATAGTTACGTTCTGCTTCTTTAGACTCTTGGCGATGAGCGAAGGATTTGCCCAGTAGTCATGGTCGCCAAGACATGCGTATAGTCCGTATTTCGTCTTGATTTTGCCTATCATCTCCGCTCCTATGTCTATATGCTTTTCGCCATAAGTAACAAGGTCGCCAGTAAAAACCACTATGTCGGGCTCAAGTTTGTTCGCCACGTTTATGTACTTCTCCATCCTTGATTTCCCAGTTCGGAAATCAGCCTGAATATCGCTTATATGAACTATTTTGAAGCCCTCTAAAGCATCTGGCAGATTCGGAATCTGTACTTTAACCTCCTCTGTTCTAACTGTTTTTGTATCAAGATAAATTCTTGCCGGGACGTAAACAACCACTACGGCGGTAATCGCTACTATAAGCCAGGCATGGACCCACCTAATACTCTCCGACTTAAACATTAAAGAAATAAAGAATCTTATAATTTCCAAGCAGAAAAACAGAACGCCAAGTTGTAAAATAAGAACTAGACCGAACCAGAAGGGATACATGAAGAAATAATCAACAACTTTATCCCCTTCCCGAATGGTTGAAATGAGTTTCTGTGAACCTGAAATACTTCCGAGCAGAGCTAGGAGTGGATATATCAGAAAGTAAATAGTAATAGCAAACACAATCCACTTCATATAAAAGTAATTCCAGTTAGTAACCAGTCTAAGTGCCCCGATTACCCTCCAGCCAACGTAAGAATTTACTAAAACCAAGATAACGGATAGAAAAATAACAATATTTAAAATCACGGACTTAGAATCTCCTCTATTTCTAGTTTACTTAAATCTGATAAGTAGAAATTAGGTCAAACTTACTCTTGTCATACTTAGAAGCGATAGTAGGGGCACGCTGCAGCGTGCCCCTACCCGTAACCCTACACTTAACGTAGCAAAATGCTTCGCGGAGTCTACACAGAGTAAAGGCGAAGTGCCCAGGGTCAACTCCGCGACGAAGCAAGCCCAAAAGTAGAGATTGTTTCGCTTCGCTCGCAATGACATGTGGAATACCCCTAGCAAGCTACATGGACTTATCGTATCGAGTTAAAGTATTCCTTAAAAATGGTACAATCATTAATAAAAGTTGAAAAAGCTCGTTTTTTTATTCTATAATAAAACCCATGAATCACTGGTTAGTAAAATCTGAGCCTTTCAAATATTCCTGGGAACAGTTTCTCAAAGATGGCAGGACTTACTGGGACGGAATAAGAAACTACCAGGCACGAAACAATTTAAAGGCTATGAAAAAGGGCGATTTGGTTTTGTTTTACCACAGCAACGAAGGAATGGAAGTCGTGGGGATTGCAAAGGTTACCAAAGAATCCTACCAAGACCCGACCACAGATGATGAAAGATGGGTAGTGGTGGATCTGAAACCTGTTGAAACTTTAAAAAATCCTGTCTCTCTAAACGAAATCAAAAAAGACAAACGCCTGAAAAACATTGCTCTCATAAAACAAGGCCGCCTTTCTGTAATGCCAGCTACAAAAGATGAATATGAAGTCATAGTGGCCATGGGGAGAAAGAAATAGTCTAAAAGTAAATTTAATATGTCTGAACCGATGCGTATCTCGCCTAAATACGCTGTTGAAGATTGGAAAGCCGTTGATTTCTCGACAGAAGAAGGCTGGAAGAAAGCAATATGCATTTTTGAGGATCGTATTAGGGGACGTTTTTTAGACCTCATTGATGCTATCAAATGTAGTACATACGCTGGTTTTGCTGTTCTGGCTTTAGACTGCTTACTAATTGAAACTCTACAGCAGTTTCGTAAAGGACTTCCTGCAACTCCCCAAGGACGTGGGGAAGCAGGTAAGTTCTTTGAAAGTTTTCTGACCGAAACTTCCTTTAGTAGTTATTTTAATAATAAAGAATTAGCTAGTATGTTCTACAACCAAATCCGCTGTGGCATTCTACATCAGGGAGAAGTTAAGGAAAACTCGCGGGTACTTATAAGAAAAGTAACTCCGTTAGTTAGCTTTACGGCTGATAGAAGAGGAATAATTATCAATCGCAAACTGTTTCACAAACAATTAGTAAATGAGTTTGAGCAATACCTTTCTCAACTCCGTGATCCCTCGAATAGTGATTTGCGATCCAAGTTTAAAAAGAAGATGGACCATATTTGTCGTGTTACAATAGGTGACTGATTGGGATTGGAATATGAGCAAGAAAATAATATATTTTGCCTACGGATCCAATATGAATACCGAGATTATTAGGTCGGAGTCCCGTGTCCCTTCTGCAAAAACGATCGGGCGTGCTAGATTGTTAAATAAACTAATGGTGTGTAATAAGGAAAGTAAGGATGGTTCTAGTAAGGCTAATCTCGTGGATAGCCCTGGGGACATTGTCTGGGGCGTATTGTATGAAATCAATTCATCTGAAATAGGAGTACTGGACAGGGTTGAAGGTGGCTATAGGCGAACAACTTTGGAGGTTTTAAATGATAGCGATGATACTATCAACGCAGAAGTCTATATTTCAACGATAGTGACAACTGATCTTCCCTATGATTGCTACAAGAAGTTGATTCTTGAAGGAGCACGTAAACATCAACTGCCAAATGATTACTTGGAATACTTAGAGCAACTCCCCTCAAAAGCAGATCCGCATAAGAGGCAATGTAATTTTATTTAACGCATAATAACAGAATATATCTAGAACACTCCTTCCCCACTTGCGGGGGAAGGTTGGGATGGGGGCAATGAATACAATCAAAGCTAGAGAGTTAAGGAAGAACCCAACTGAATCTGAACAAATATTATGGAAACACCTTCGTCTTCGTCAGCTCGGAGGGTATAAGTTTCGTAGACAGCAACCTTTAGGACCATACTTTGTTGATTTCGTATGTTTAGAGAAGAGACTTATCGTTGAAGTAGATGGAGGACAGCATAGCGAACAAGTTGCTTACGATTCAGAGCGTAGCGCATGGTTAGAGGCTCAAGGATTTCGTATACTTAGATTTTGGAATAATGAGGTTTTGAAAGAAATTGAGGTTGTAAAAGAAGTAATAGCAGAGGCATTGGGTTTAATGGATTACTACCCCCACCTTAGTCCTCCCCCCATAATGGGGGAGGAAATCCCCAAAACCATAAAGCAAAGCTTTGACAAAGCCCCTCCATCAATTTATCGTATTTCCATGCCGATTTCTGAAAGGGAAATGAAGCTTATAGACAGGATGTTAAGCGGCGATCGTGTGGCGCTTGCAAGGCTTATCACCCTTGTTGAAAGCCGACACTCTTCCATATTTGAGATTCTTAAACAAGTAAATTCTAAAGCAGGAAAGTCCCTTCGATCCTTCGACAAAGCACAGGGCTCAGCTCAGGACTCAGAGCAGCCTTACATAATCGGAATTACGGGTCCGCCAGGAGCAGGGAAAAGCACACTCGCAAATGAACTGATTATATCTCTACGGAAAAAAGACAAAAAGTTAGGAGTAGTGGCTGTTGACCCATCGAGTCCGTTTACAGGGGGAGCAGTGCTCGGAGATAGAATCAGAATGCAAGACCATACGCTCGATGAAAATGTATTCATACGTAGTTTGGGAAGCAGAGGAAGCCACGGGGGGCTTTCAAAAGCTACAAAAGAAATCATAAAACTCTATGACGCCTTTGGTATGGACTACATTATTATTGAGACTGTAGGCGTGGGTCAGACCGAGCTTGATATCATTCAGCTTGCTGATAGCGTGCTCGTTGTGCTCGTTCCCGAAGCGGGGGACGTTGTTCAAACAATGAAAGCGGGGCTTATGGAAATAGGCGACATATTCATCGTTAATAAAGCCGACAGAGAAGGTGCGGATAAAATTGCGAGAGAAATTAAATACATGACTTCACTAAAACCGAGAGAGGACAAGTGGGATATTCCTGTAGTTCTTACCAGCGCGCATGATGGTAGGGGAGTAGAAGAGTTAGTAGAGGCAATTGAAGGGCATAAAGCGTTTCAGAGTGAAAGCAGCTTACTAAAAGAAAAAAGAGAAAAAAGGCGGGAAGAAGAGTTTTCACAGATTATTTCAGAAATTATTGAGCGCAGGATTTCGGAAAGGTTAAAAAATGGTGAGGTAGAAAGGGTCTTAGCACTTGTTAAAAAAGGAGAAATAGACCCTTATGAAGGAGCAGAGCTGGTACTTTCCAAAATACTTTAATCATGTAAGGAACGCATATATGCGTTCCTTACATGATACCGTAACAACCACAAAACCTACACAAGAGCTTACATAGTTGTTCGATCACATTGGAATCCTAAAAGATACAACTACAATGATTATCCATAAAGAAGCTAATGGTCGAAATTTGCTAGTTTTTTTATTAGCTCCATAGTTTATATTTATTGGATGGAACTTACCGTTTTAACATTAACTCTAACTCTCCTACCCTTTCTATTATTAACCGCATCTTCCACATCTGAAGACGACAACAATATAGATGTCGAAAAGCGATGGGATATGATCGAGAAGCAAATTATATCCCGCGGGATTCAGGATCCAAAGCTCATTAAGGCAATGATCAAAATCCCCAGGCATAAGTTCGTTCCAGCAAATTTAAGAGAATATGCCTACGGCGACAATCCTATTCCGATAGGAATGGAGCAGACGATCTCTCAACCCTATATCGTCGCTCTCATGACTGAGCTTCTAAAGCTAAAGGAGGGGGAAAAGGTACTTGAGGTCGGTACAGGATCGGGATACCAAGCAGCGATACTTGCTGAAATGGGATGTGAGGTTTTCACAATAGAGATACTCGAAGCACTGGTAGAAAAAGCCAAGCAGGTTCTGGAGTCTCTTGGTTACCAAAAAATACATTATAAAATCGGAGATGGATATAGCGGCTGGCCAGAGCATGCCCCCTATGACGCAATAATAGTCACGGCTGCTCCGGACCACATACCCCAACCCCTTATCGAACAGCTTAAAGTAAATGGGAGAATGGTAATTCCGGTTGGAGACCAGTATCAGGAGCTTATACTTATCAAGAAGAGGGAAAAGAGGGTTGAGATGAAAACCGTAACCCCTGTCCGTTTTGTTCCCATGACAGGAGAAGCACAAAAGCCCCAAAATAACTAGATATTGAAGCGGTTATAAAATCTACCTGAAAGGTGGTTCGTTATGGCTAATCCCAAATTTGGCATTGTAGCGCCCGCAGGTGAAGAACCCAAAAGAGTCTTGGATTTTATAAAACGTGCCGAGGATTCGGGGTTTGATAGTTTCTGGGCAGGGGACCACATGGTCTTTATGAGACCCGTAGCTTTTGATGTTTTATCAACAATTGCGGCGGCAAGTGTCATCACAAATAAGATTTCAATGGGCTCGATTTCCGACGCGCATAAATTCCATCCCGCTGTACTTGCACAGCGTCTTGCCACGCTTGACCATTTGACAAACGGACGATTCATTCTTGGTCTTGGACTCGGCGAGGCGATGAACCTTGACCCTTACGGTATAAAGTGGGATAGACCTCTGTCACGTATGGTCGAGTCAATAAAGCTTTTGAGAAAGCTCTGGAAAAGTGAGGAGCCTTTTGATTATGAAGGTGAGTTCTTCAAATTCAAAAAAGCAGTCCTGGGCGCAAAGCCGACTAAAGGAAAAGTCCCAATCTATATCGCCGCACATCGTCCCAAAAGCCTTCGTGTGGCCGCTGAGATGGGCGATGGATGGATAACCCTCCCTCAGCCTCCTTTTCTATTTGCCAAAAAACGAAAGCAGGTAGAGGAGTGGAGAAAGGGTGCCGGAGGCGATTTGGATAATTTTGACAAATGCCAATACCTATTTATTTCGATGGCAAAGGATAAAGAGGAGGCTTTTAAGGCTTTGGAAAACCTGAGACATACCCTAATCTGGTCCGAGCTTTATGAAGAAGCCTACGGTGTTAAACTCCCTGAAGAGTATGAAGGCTTTGGATATATGAATGTGATTGCGACGGATGAAGAGGACAAAAAAAGAATCGTAGAGCAGGGGAAACTGTTTTCAAAAGAAGCGGTTTTTGATTTCACCCTTTCAGGCTCGGCTAAGGATTGCATAAAGAGGATAGAGGAATATATAGAGGCGGGAGTTAATCATTTCCTGATCCACAACTTCAGCGCCGACCGTGAGTGGAGCTATAAAGTCCTGACAGAGGAAGTGATTCCGCATTTTAGGTGATGAAGTTAAATCCATATAAGAGCAATCGCATGAACCCTATCACACGAACTCAGTTCAATGTGTGGAGATGGTATAATACACGATTATATGGAGGTAATAGAAATGGCGACTAACATCGCTCAGAAGATATATGCAGAGATCATAGAGAAACTGCCGCCTGAGGAACGGCTTCGCCTAGTGGCCTGGATTCTCGACGACCTAACCGAGG
>JACPIY010000026.1 GCA_016187835.1 Deltaproteobacteria bacterium
TGACAGAATAAATCTTGATTATTACAAGTATTGAGAGTTTTTTGAACTCTTCACTCTTTACTAGGTAATGCTCGCTAAAGGATATCCATTGTTGTCATTACGGATCCTTCGACATCGCTCAGGATAAACTCAGTGAAGTAATCTGAGATGAGTTGTCATTCCGAACGCAGTGAGGAATCTCAATGGATTGCTTCGTCGCTTTGCTTCTCGCAATGACAACAATGGTTGTCTGTTTATGTTATAATACCCTGCTGCTTGTTGCAGGCTTCTTCATTTGATTTTATCTTGCCTTGTTGGTAAATTCACCTCACGATGATTCAAAAGCAGTTAACTAGTCAGGAATCAAATTAATGAATAAAAAGACCCGTCTTGCCGTTTTTGTCTCAGGAAGCGGAACCAACCTTCAGGCGATAATTGATGCTAAAATTGGATCCGTGGAAATTGTTGTAGTAGTTAGTAACAATCCAGATGCCCATGCTATCGAGAGAGCAAAGAAGCATAATATCCCGGTGGAGGTTATTGACCACAAACAGCATTCTTCAAGAGAAGAGTTTGAGAAGGAAATTATAAGAAGGCTTGAGCCTTATAGAGTTGACCTTGTTGCCCTTGCAGGATTTATGAGGATACTCTCTCCTTTTTTTGTAAGGGCTTACAAAAACAGAATAATGAATCTCCATCCCGCGCTCTTGCCTTTGTTTCCGGGTATCCATGCTGCAAAACAGGCTCTTGATTTTGGTGTAAAATTCACGGGGTGTACGGTGCATTTTGTAGATGAAGGAGTGGATACGGGGCCAATTATATTGCAAGCGGTAGTTCCGATCCATGATGATGACACCGAAGAGACCCTTCTTGAAAGAATCCATAAGGAAGAACACAGGATTTACCCTGAAGCAATGAGGCTTTTTGCTGAAGGAAAGCTGAGGATTGAGGGGAGGAGGGTATTTGTTAGAGAATAGGAAATGGAGATTGCTTTTTGGGTAACTGTCCGGTCTGCAAGAAAAAGTACTCTCAAGAAGTAGAATATTGTCCTGATTGCCGCATTGGAATTATCCCGGATTTCAGAGAGACAATTAAAGAGAATGAAAAAACCAAGACTTTTGTTGAGGTTTATAGGACTCAAGATGTAGCTATTGCCGGTTTGATTAAAGAAGTTTTAGAGGACCATGAAATAATATGCTACTTGGAGAACTACTCTTTCGCCCGTATCTACCCTTCGCTTGTCTCTCCCATAAAAGTTATGGTCTATAAAGAGCATATTGAAGAAGCTAGAGAGGTTCTTAATCTCTTTTTTGAAGAAAATTAGAACCCCCTTCCTACAGCATTGGCGACGGGTTTTGCCTTCTCCATAAGTGTAGCAAACTTAGAGGGCTTCAAAGATTGGACTCCATCGCTCATTGCAGTCTCCGGCTTGGGGTGAACCTCAATTATAAGGCCATCCGCTCCTGCTGCGATTGCCGCAAGGGACATAGGTATTACATATTGCCAGTAACCGGTGCCGTGGCTTGGGTCGGCTACAACGGGAAGATGAGTCTTTTCTTTTAGCACTGGGATCGCATTGAGATCAAATGTGTTCCTTGTCGCTGTTTCAAATGTTCTTATTCCTCTTTCACAGAGAACGACATTTTGGTTTCCTTCAGAGAGGATATATTCAGCGGCCATAAGGAATTCGTTTATGGTTGTGGACATTCCTCTTTTAAGAAGAATGGGCTTGTTACTTTTTCCTACGCGTCTTAAGAGAGCATAATTTTGAGAATTGCGAGCCCCAATTTGAAGCATGTCGGAGTATTCTGCTATGATTTCCAAATCATCACTATCAAGAATCTCTGTTACTACGGGAAGACCCGTAAGTTCCCTGGCTCTGGCAAGAAGCTTTAATCCCTCTTCGCCGAGTCCCTGGAAAGCATAGGGAGAGGTTCTGGGTTTGTATGCTCCTCCTCTGAGAATGCTTGCTCCTGCATTCTTTACGGCTACAGCGGTTTCAATAATCTGTTCTTCGTTTTCGACGGCGCAAGGGCCTGCCATTACTACTACTTTATGGTTTCCTATTTCTACCTTTCCAACTTTTACAGCGGTGTTTTGGGGTTTGATCTCGCGGCTTGCGAGTTTATAGGGTTGGAGTATTGGAACGACGTTTTCAACACCTTCGAGCACCCTAAGTGATTCAAGATGGTGGGGTTTTCCCCTTTCGTCTCCTATAACACCAATTACGGTTCTTAGAACACCCTGAATGATGTGAGATTTATAACCGAAGTATTTTATAGTGGATAATACCTTATCAACCTGCTCCCGAGTTGCATCGCTCTTCATTACAACGATCATTACTTTTTCTCCCCTTTTAAACGCTGACTTTTCTTTTTATTTGACAAAATTGGATAATACATAGAAGGGCTTTTATTGTCAAATTTTAGACAGGTTAGTAATTAGGTAAGATTATAGTCACTTTCTTAACTTTAATTGTCCCTGCTTTAAGACCACAAAATCTTTTCCTTGTAGGAGTGCCATCCCTTCGACTTCGCTCAGGACAGGCATGGCGCGACTCAAATCGCGGCCGGAGAAGGTTCCCTAACTTCCACCCTCTGGATCACTACCCCAGACCCGCTGCCCCTTAGTCGCTAATACATTGGTTATGTGATTAACTCTAATTAGCGGCGGATTTATTGAGTATTCCTATGCAAAGGTGTATATTTAGTACCAAAAGGTTAAGGAGGAAACGAAATGGGGCGAGTAGATTTAATAATAATTATTGTATTTATAACCTTTATTTCATTTTTGACTCCGGAAATAGTTACTGCACAAACAACCGGGGGAGCAGAGGAGGGATCCGAGACAACTTCTCAAGGAACCAATGCCCCTCAAGCTCAACCGAACACTCCTGTTATTGACAACACCGGTATAGTTTATCCTCGAGAAAACTTGGATAATTTTGGGATGTCCAGTCTTAATAAAACTACTGGATTGGGAGGAAGAGAAGAGGGAAGCACGCTTGGTAGAGATGCAAAACGTAAAAGTAACCTTGAAGTTAATAAGCCCAGAGAGAAAAAGAAGGGTGAAGAAGCCGCTGAAGAAACTGGTCAGGAAACAGACACTGGTTCTTCTGAAATTGAGTCCGATTCTGAATCAGCTCCGATAGGATATACTTCGCCAGGGAGAAAAGACGGGCTTTTCACTTGGAAAGATGAAAATGGAGTGGTACATGTAACCAACGATCCGGGTTCCGTTCCCGCCAAGTACCGGGACCAGATAATAAAGGAATCCGAAAAGGCAGAGAGTGAAGAGTTATCTGAACCTTAAAACGGTATAAAATTCCAGAACAGCTTTTTTTGAGTGTTTATTCTTCCTTTTTATCCTTTTGCTTTGTTATTTTCTCTTCAAGACTATCTACCTTGGCAGAAAGCTTTTTTAGCTGTCCTTCGATTGTATCAAGAGAGTTACTGATGTTTTCGCCTCTATTAAGAAGAAGATAGCCGATTACTATCAGCGGGATTATTATAAATATAAAGTGAAACCAGTATCCTGCTCCGTGTTGTCCCCCCGCGCAACCGTTGAGGATTAAAACAAGGGAAATTAATCCAAATCCTTTCATGAAGACCTTCATTTGTAATATCCTCCTAGAGATTTTGGTTTTTTTGATTTATAAACCTGAGATAATAGATCTCTCTTCCATCTTCTCTAAATTCCATTTCATATTTAGTCATGGGTCTGTCGGGGAGGCTGTTTACGTATCCGGGTGAATGAAATTCGCTCCTGAAAGTCTCCATATTTTCAAAGACTTTTAAAATATGAGAAATATACTCTTCGTGGTCGCTTGCAATCTCGAGAGCTGCTAGAGGTTTCATTATACAAGAGAGCCCATATAGAAACTTCGGGTTTATAATCCTGTGCTTTTTATGCCTGTCCTTGGGCCAGGGGTCGGGGAAATTGATGTAAATCTCGCTGAATGTGTCCTGAGAAAAAACCTCTTCGATGGCAATTCTCGCATCCATGAGCAGGAGTTTGACATTGTTGGCTTTTTCCCTCTCTGCCCTCTTCACAGCTTTTTTAAATCTTTTTCCTTTTATTTCGATTCCAACAAAATTCCAGTCTATTTTTCTTTTAGCCATCCCTATCAAAAAATCCCCTTCACCAAAGCCAATTTCAAGAGCCGTCCTTTTACCATTACCAAAGACCTTGGATAGGTCATCAAGTGGGAGGTAATATTCCGTCACGTCTAGAATTGGAAACGAGATATTCATCCAAAATAATACATAATATAGGATAGCATAATACTGTAACCTTGATTGTTTAGTCAGAGTTAAGAATACGCGATAATAACCCTTCTTCAATCTTTATCCCGTAGCTTCCGTCAATTTCTGCCATTGCTCCCAGATTCTTTGGAAGAACCATCTCAATTTTGCCACCCCTTGTTTTTTTATCAAGCTTCATGGTGTCTATGATGAGGCTTACATCAAAGTAGTCGGGAAACTTGGTATGGAGTCCCGTTTTTTTAAGGAGAGAAACTAACCTGTCAAATTCAACCTTTTTCCATAATCCCATCTCTAGAGCTATCTTCCCCTCCGCTACCATGCCCATTGATATTGCCTGACCGTGGAATATCTTGTAATCGGATAGATTTTCAATCGCATGGCCGATTGTATGGCCGAAGTTTAGAATCTTTCTAAGATTTGATTCCATTTCATCAAGTTCTACGACTTCTCCCTTTATTTGACAACTCCTTTTTATGATGTGGGTAAGGACGTCCGAATCAAATGAGAATACATGAGTGATGTTTTTCTCAAGAAACTCAAAAAACGTTTCGTCCTTAATAACGCCATATTTTATGACTTCTGCAAGGCCCTCTCTTATTTCTTTTTCAGCCAGCGTTCTTAGGGTTTCAATATCTATGTAAACCCTCCAGGGTTGATGAAAAGAGCCAATAAGGTTTTTTCCGTGAGGGGTATCAACGGCGGTTTTACCCCCGATGGAGCTGTCAACGCATGCTACAACGGTAGTCGGAACTTGAACGAATGGGATTCCACGGTTGTAAGTTGCAGAGACAAACCCTGCAACATCTCCCACTACGCCCCCTCCCAGTGCAACAACGGCCGAGTCTCTCCCCATTTTGCGTTTTAACATCTCGTCCTCGAGTCCAGTTTTGGTTTCTCTATTTTTATGTTCTTCTCCTGCGGGAAATGAGATAAGATGGGTTTTTAGGTCGGCTCGTTTAAACTCTTCGAGTAGTTCTTCGCCATAAAGAGAGGCAACTTTGGAGTCTGTTATTATTGCGTAAGAATGAGCCAGGTTCTCTTTTTTTAAGTCCAGAGGGATTTGCTTAAGTATTCCTTCTCCTATTATTATCTCGTATGATTTATCTTCTGTTTTCTTTAGATTTACTTTTATCTTTTCCATTTCTATTTCTTGCCCTTGAATGAGAGCAATTTTACTTTAGGGCCTGTTTCAAGTCTTATGTCAATTGCCTCATCTGAATTATAAACCTCTCCGTCAATGACGTATCCTCTGTTTCCCTCTATGTTTGCGTTCCTTGTTGACTGATTAAAAAAATTTCCGGAGGCATCGGATTTAACGCCCACATATAAAACCCTTGGAAGCTGCAACACCGCTTTCCTGAAAAAGGGAAGCCTCATATAAAAAAAAGCTGAATTCCTCTCCCGCTTCCACCTCTTCTGTAAAAATTCTGAACCCGAAAGCGAGCCTCTTAACGCTCCCTGCGGCTATAAAAAGATGACTATCAAACGGGAGTTTTTTGTCATTTAGATAAACCTTAGACTCAACCTCCTTAAAAAGATCATCTTTCGGGTTTGTTAAAGACATGATACCCGATTTGAGGATCAGTTTTAATGCAACTCCTACGCTTGCGCCTTCTCTGCGGTACCATTTGATGAATCTATAAAGAAAACCGTCAATCCAAGTAAAAGCGTAGTTATCGTGATTGAATCTTTTATCAATAATCCTTATGAGTCCACGTTCGATAGTAGGTAGCTCATTTTCACTTTTTATGCATCCAATCAGTTCCCGACATGTGGTTATTTGATTGTCCGAAACCCCCGCATCGTCTGCAATCATGTTAATCGTTCCGCCTTTTAGGGGAACAATTATCGGTATATTTCTGTCGCCGAAGAGGTTTATATAGGAAGAGAGGACGGAACTTATCGTTCCGTCTCCTCCGCTGATAGCTAGGATCTTTATTTCTTTGTTAAATTCTTTTAAGGCTATTGGTATTTCGTCTTTACTTTTTGTAGAGAGAACCCATGCTCTTTCGCCAAGGACTTCTTTTAAGGCGTTGATTTGGGATTTTGATTGGTTCTTGTTTATATGAGCAAGGGGATTAAATATGACACCGATTGGTTTCATACTGGAAATTCTAACACCGACCAGACCGGGTAGGGCTTTAGCTTCTCTCTTCCCTTGAGTTCGGTGAGTTCCACAAGAAATGAATAACCGATTATTTCTCCCCCAAGTTTTTTTACAAGGTTACCTACTGCCGCAGCCGTTCCGCCTGTTGCAAGAAGATCGTCTACAAGGACTACTCTGCTTCCTCCGGAAATTGCGTCTCTGTGTACTTCCAGGATGTCTTTTCCATACTCCAGGTCATAAGAAGCATTTATAGTTTCGTAGGGGAGTTTTCCCAGTTTCCTTATAATCACAAGGCCCGTTTCCAGTTTGTATGCGAGAGCTGAAGCAAATATAAATCCTCTTGCTTCCACGCCGATCATGTATTCCACTTCCCTCCCTTTCATCATTTGAGCCATTGCGTCTATTGCCTGCCGGAAGGCTTTGGGATTTTGTAGAAGAGGGGTTATATCGTGAAACATTATTCCTTCCCGCGGGAAATTCGGTATGTCTCTTATGTATTTCTTGAGGTCTTCCATGATGTTTTCTCCTCAGGGTAGATTCGCCATAAATGGAAACAAATTTTCACGGCTAAAATAATTACTTATAAGTCTCTTCTACGCAAGTTCCCTTTTCCTAAAATTTGGAATGATAGCTAAATTGGTCTAACACTAGCTATTTATTCTTTCTAATTAATGAAATACGAGTAGTTTCCTGGCACGCCGTTCCATCATTTTTCTCCTATATATTGACTTATGGAGACATTTTAAATTATAGTCCTAAAGAAAGAAAAAGGTGCTGGGATTTTTTTCCGTATAACACTCCATATTGAGTTGATTATGCGAAGATAATTCCGTACAATCAATAGTTAGATTTTTTCTGGAGAAAATCGAGCGAAAGGATTTGTTCCGCCTTCTCAGAAGGCCCTTCGGGAAGCGCTTTCTCTTTCCGAGGAACTACTACGCAACATTGAGCTAAGTGAACTTCCTCTGGAAACGTAGCCCTTAAGGCTAGTCGTCTTTCTAGGTTATTGAATGAGTTTGATATACAAAAAATAATGGAATATGAGGCAAGCGGATATCCAACGACCCCCGATGTGGTCCTGCCGGATGTTTATAAACTAGCAACTGTGGCTGGTCGGGAATTTCAATTGAAAGATGGAAAATCAGGAGAAATAAAAAAAGTATATATTTCTTGAATCAATCGAGGAGTTAGAGCAACAAACTAAAATGGCCGAAATGGCGCTAAATGCTGCTCGAGATCCCCGTGTGTCTGTATCGTCGGCTAATCCTTATCAAACTGTTTTCTCACCTGCTGGTAATTGGCAGGAACGGAAACAAATTCGAGAAAATGCCACTATCGCATGAATTGCCGACGCATTTTTTCAAGGATGTGAGAGCGTGTAGACCCAGCGGTAGGCTCGTTGATTCCTGATGCAGCGCAGAAGTTAGTTGCGGTGTACGAAAATCTTCAATCAGAAAATCCAGAAAATTGGTCAAATGCGGTTCATAGCTGTCGTCGTATTCTTCAGGATATGGCTGATGTACTATATCCTCCGAGAGACGATAAAGTTGTTGACGTTAATGGCAAAAAGAAAACCATTCGTCTCGGGAAAGATAATTATGTAAATCGACTAATCGCCTTTCTGGAAGAGAACAGCAAGTCGTCTCGCTTTCAAGATATTGTAGGAAGTCATCTCGCATTTGTTGGTAATCGCTTAGATAGCATTTTTCAAGCAGCTCAAATGGGATCGCACGATATAATTGTGAGTAGAGAGGAAGCAGATCGGTATGTGGTTTATACGTATTTGGTAGTCGGTGATATCCTATCGCTAACGTGAAAAATCTAACTTTTCTTGCTGCTGACGTTACGCGCGTGCCGTGATATTGTTTTCGTGGAGAGTCTAACGGGAATTCTACGGCGAGACTGGGCGCAGAAGAATGCGTTAGGCAATTAACGTAACGTGAGGAGGAGATCAATCATGGACAAGTTGCCGATTTTGAACATCAATGACGTCGAATATGTAAGTTGGGGCAACGGTGGGCGCTTTGAGGCGAAGCTGGGGGCGGTAGCCACCCGGTTGGGAAAGCGGGTTGGCCATACCACTTCCACCACGCGAACGAAGAGATGTTCTTCATTCTGGAGGGGACCGGTACGCTGCGCTATGCCGACAAGTACTATCCGGTGAAGCCGGGTGATGTTATATGTTGCCCGCCAGGGCCAGAGGCACCGCATCAACTGGTCAATACTTCTGACAAAGAGCTCAAATATTTGGCTGTAAGCACAATGGAAGAACCAGAGGTGGCAGAATACCCGGATACCGGAAAGGTTGGCGTTATGGCGGGTAGCCCTCCGGGCTCGGGCGGCGATCCAAGCAAGAGGACTGTCTATCTCTTTAATAAGAAGTCGTCTGGTGGTGTAGATTATTACTGGGAAGGGGAATCTTGACTATGTGGCAACATTTTGCTGCACTTGAACGGCAGGGCTGGAACGGCAGCGAACCTTAATCCCAATTTGATATGCCGAATGATTACGGCAAGTATTTCAGAGGATCTACGGGCCTCTCATTACTTCTTATCTCAAAATGGAGATGAGCTCCCGTTGCGTTTCCGGTTGATCCCACCTCTCCGATGATGTCTCCTGTTTTTACACATTCCCCCGGCCTCACACTGTTTTTGTGGTTGTGTGCGTAGAGGGTTCTCATCCCATCCCCGTGTTGGACAACTACAGTTTTTCCATAGCTCGAGTATCCATCAAGGCTTTTTCCACTTACAATAACCAGTCCGTCTGCTGCGGCTCTGATTGGAGTACCTTTACGGGCGAGTATATCTATACCTGAATGGAAACGTCTCCATCCTCTTCTCCCAAATCTGGAAGAAATTGTGCCCTTAGCGGGCCATATTAATCCTGAGGCGTAACGTCCGGGAATAGTTATCCTTTGACCGACTGAAACCTCCGATGGGTCTTCAATGCTGTTTATCCTTGCAATCTCTTCGAGACTGACGCCATAGGTTTGTGATATTCGATAAAGCGTCTCTCCTTTTTCCACTATATGAAAGGTTTCCTTTGTTGGAAATGAATGGTTATTCCCGATGCACTTCTCTAAGCTCTTATAAATAATAGCCGGTGGGAGAGTAGTGGGTTGCTTTGTGCATGCTTCATTAAGTCCGAGAGCGAGCGAGACTAAAAGCCAAATCCACTGCCTCTTTGGGAGTTGCAACTTTTTTAATTTCAGGTGACACCTCCCAGGTGTTTATTCCAATAACAGGAATTTCCAGTATTAATGCAAACGCTATTTCTGAGAGCGTTCCGTATTTTCCCCCTATTGCAATTATAGCATCGCTGGAGCGAACGACTATAATGTTTCTCGCATGACTCATCCCGGTAACGATTGGGATGTCGACAAAAGGATTGGCATCGGATTTACTGAAACCAGGGATTATTCCTATTGTGAGACCACCTTCTGATTTTGCTCCCCGACAGGCAGCTTCCATTACTCCACCAAGACCACCGCAGAGAAGGACGCCATTTCTTCGCGCTATTTCTCTTCCCACCTCTTCTGCTGTTTTGTACTCTGTATCAGAGGCCTGATTTGGACCTATAACGCCGATTACAGTTTTCATAATTTGTTTTCTCTAATAGTTTTTTAAAACAGATAGGATTGGGTTCTTCGACACTATTGTGAATTTTACTTCATCCAGTAGTTAACCACAACAAACCCGAGAACGAGGAGCACTGAGGAATCCGATCTGATTTCCGCCCAGCGAATGGCCTACTTGTAAAGTTTTCTAAGCAGCTTTTATATTTAATCCAGCTTTAAATTCTCAAGGAAGTTGTAATCTGTAAGGTCAAGTTTTATGGGTGTTACGGATACGTATCCCTGCCTGACGGCAACTATATCCGAATTTTCAATGTCCAGAGATCCGAGTTCGTTTCCGCCTATCCAGTAGTATTTTCTCCCTCTTGGGTCGGTATTTTCTACTATGGGCTCTCCATATATACGCTTTCCCTGCCTGGTTACTTTAACCCCCTTAACTTTATCTTTTGGAAGATTCGGGATATTTATGTTAAATAGAGTGCCTTCGGGAAGCCCCCTTCTTAGAACGTATTTCACGATCATAAGGGCATAATGGGAAGCCGTTTCAAAGAAAAAGTCGCTTTTAGTCGTCAGTGAAACCGCAATTGATGGTATTCCAAGGAGCGTTCCTTCCATAGCCGCACTTACTGTTCCCGAATACGTAATATCGTCTCCCAGATTTTCGCCCTTATTTATCCCGGATACTATTAGATCGGGCTTTCTGTCTTTTAAAAGTCCATTTATTGCGAGGTTTATACAGTCTGTGGGCGTGCCGTCAACACTGTAAATGTTTTCGGCTATGTCTTCTATGCGAAGAGGGCGATAAAGACTTAGGGAATGACTTACTGCGCTCTGGTCTCGATCTGGAGCAACTATAATAATCTCGCCCAGCATCCTTAAAGCTTCGCTGAGTGCGTTAAGTCCTGCTGAGTTTATTCCATCGTCATTTGATATGAGGATTCTTATTGGCATATAATTACTAACAAGCACTAATTACCAAATTCCAGATCCCAAACAAATCACAATCACCAAACATTTAGAATTTAGAAATTGAAAATTGTTTGGAATTTGCGACTTAGGATTTGGAATTTCTAGTTTCATTCCTGGCTGAATTATTACATTAATACTAAAATGGTCGGGGTGACCGGACTTGAACCGGTGACCCCCGGCCCCCCATGCCGGTGCGCTACCAACTGCGCCACACCCCGTTTTGTTTCATAATTTAGGGGGAGGAGATAAATTAAGTCTATTATTCAAGACCCGCTCTGATAGATTTTAACTCATTTAAGATTTCATGCAACAGTTCATTTACCTTAGTGCTAACGCGCTTCTTATTCATCTCTTCCCTGAGCTTTTTCTTTGCCCCTGCTATAGTGAAGTTTTGCTCGTAAAGCATTTGCTTGATTTTGATAATAGTATGTATGGTTTCCCTGTCATAGAGCCTTTGGGACTTCCTTCTAATTGGCGTGATTTCCTGGAATTCGCTCTCCCAGTATCTTAACACGTAAGGTTTTATACCTGTAAACTCGCTTACTTCTCCAATTCTAAAGTATATTTTATCGGGAAGCTTGATCTCTTCTGCTCTTTCGTCGAGCATAAAATACAAATTAGAATAAATTTGAAAGAAAGTCAAGCAGTAATGACTAAAGAGTTTCAAAGATCGAACTCTCTTGAATCAAATGAAAGATTACCGTTTTCGGATAAAAAAACTCTGTATAGACCCATGCTTCTGTGGTCCTATCGGATTCGTGTTTGCCCTAGAGCGCTTTTACCCTCGGAAAATGAAAGTCCAAATCCGTCATTTCTCACCGGATTCAGTCTTGGGTGAGGTGCCTTGGTTGTCCAGGAAGTAATCAATTAGCCTGACATCTATGTCGTTTCTTTCTTCACTCATATTCTTTGTCCTGCCTTTATCTCATTTTTTCTAGTTTTCTTAAGGTTGACTCTTGAATCGCCCTCATTTTTGCCCCAATTTTTGATGTTTTCTTCCATTTCCTTTCGTTCTGTAACGTCCTGAATGGCAAGGATGAGCATATCCGTGCTATCCTCTCTACGATGAAGCGGGCGGACAGCTACTCTCATTACTTTGCGCCCTATCGTGGGAAACTGGTGGTCAACCTCGATCTCTTGCGGCTCGCTCTTGTCGAAAAGAACCTTCTCCATAACTTCCCGTAAACTTATTATATTCCACTGATTGTCGTTTACTTCAAAGAAAACGCGGTTTTCGGTCTCCTCTGAGGATAGGCCAAAGGTCTGATAGAAAGAGCGATTTGCGGTCATGACTTTCATATCCGAGTTAAGGACGACAAAAGGTTCCCACATAATGTCGGTGACCGTGTTGGCGTAAGCTCTATAATCCTGTATCAACTGTTCATCCCACTTTCGTTCGCTGATCTCGTGTCTTAAAAACTCCCTGCATTTAGAAAGCTCAAGGGTTAGTTCCTCAACCTGTTTTTGCAGTTCGTAGTGGGCTTTTCGGAGTCTGCTCTCCACCCGCTCTCGTTCTTCCATTTGCTTTTGGAGTTTGTTCTTGGGTACCTCTAACTCTGGCATATTTGGCATTTTTCTAAAATTGGGCATGTCAGGAGTTAAAAGTTTTTTCACGAATTCTATCATTGTTGCTCTCCGTAATTTTATTCTTCTTACTTCTTACGATTTTATAAAAACGCAACTTGTGTGCCACGATTTTTTGTAAGTGTTTGCAGGGAGTTGTAAAGTAGATTTATATATAGATGTGCTAAATTTGTCACCGTGTGACAATATTTGTCAGTGCTGACAATTTAGGCCATTGTTGTTATTCTCAGTTCAGCCTTTTTTAAAGAAAAGGCAGGATATTTAAAACGAAGATCAAAGATTAACGATTAGTTTTTTAGAGGTAACATTAAATTGTAAAAATCTAAATTTGACCAAACAGACAATGTGGAGCTAAGTCTCACCTAGTTTAATAATACAGGCATTAGAACAATTGGGTTAAGAAAACATGATTTTTAGCTGTCATCCCGAACTTGTTTCGGGATCTCTTTTGTAAAGATGGGATGCTGAACCAAGTTCAGCATTTTTCTTCCAAGTTTTAAATTTAATCAATACACATGGGGCGTTCTATCTTCGAAGCACTTCATGCTATGTCTAACGATTTTTATCCTTTCCAAATCAATCTCGGCAATTATGAATCCATCATCCTCTCCTCCCTCAGCAAGCGCCTCTCCCCATGGGTCAATGAGGAGAGAGTGTCCGGGGTATTCTTCTTCCTTATCCCAACCTGTGCGGTTGCATGCTACGACAAAGAATTGGTTTTCGATAGCTCTTGCCAATGCGAGGGTTCGCCAGTGTTTAACCCTTGCTTTAGGCCATTGGGCGGGAACTGCGAGTATTTCGGCTCCGTCTAAGGCAAGTTCTCTTGCAAGTTCGGGAAATCTCAAGTCATAGCAGATTATAACTCCGAGTTTTCCCACTTCGGTACCAACTACAACCTTTTCTCTTCCGCTTTTAAAATACGTGTCCTCACCGGCCATGGAGAAGAGATGGACTTTCCGGTATCGCGCTATCACATTTCCTGAAGCGTCGGTGACATAAGCGGTGTTAAAGTAGTTGTTTCCTTCTTTTTCAATTAGCGATCCTACAATCACCATTTCATATTTTTTAGAGAGGGGTGCAACTTCATTGAGAGCTGCTTGAGAAAAATCCCAGAGCTTCTCGGATTTCTCTTTGTCAAATTTAGCCGCCCAGAGTTCGGGTAAGACAACGAGTTTTACTTTTTCCTTGCTAAGTTTTTGTAAAGAAGAGATGACGAAGGCTAGGTTTTTCTCTAATTCTTCTTTTTTTACATCGAATTGAACGCACGCTGCTTTGAATCTCATGATGATAATTCTATCACAGCTGGAATTTTTTTATCTACCCTGTGTTGATCACCTCCCTACTACACAAGAGAGAAAGAAGCCATTAAGAAGAAGTGAATCCTTTTAGTTTTATCTTGTGATAGACTCCACGGAGTTGTAGGGAACGCATGTATGCGATCCCTACATTTATAAGTCAAAATGGTTCCTACAGTAGAGACGCATAGCTATGCGTCTCTACTCCTTCTCTATTCAGTTTAGGTTATTTATTGCCAATTTACATAGTTTAAATACTATAAGAATTACATTGGGAACAGCGCTGCCGGTACAGGAGGAGGTGATTCAGAGAACCGTTGTGGAGGACTGAAGTCCTCCGCTACACGTATCTCTCCATGATTACATCTAAAGAACTCCTCTGAACGTCTTTCTATGTATAGGGCAAGGACCATATATTCTAATTGCTTCCAGATGCTCTTTAGTCGGATAACCCTTGTGTCTCCTAAAGTTGTATTGAGGGTAAGTATCGTGATAGTTGTCCATTATAGAATCCCTGGTAACTTTAGCAATGATTGACGCCGCTGCAATCGAATAGCAAATGAAATCTCCCTTTATAATTGTTTCCTGTGGAATCAAAAGAGAGGTTCGAGTGTTTCCGTCTATAAGAAGAGAGTTGGGCTGGGGATTTAAATTCTTTACTGCAATCTCCATTGCAAGAAGCGACGCTCTCAGAATGTTTATTCTATCAATCTCTTCCGGCTCTACAATGCCCACTCCGATTGACACCGCTACGGTTTTAATCTGCTCGAAAAGAATTTCTCTTTTTTGGTGGGATAATTTTTTTGAATCGTTTACGCCGAGAATCTCGCATTCTTTGGGCAGTATAACTGCTGCTGCAACAACCGGTCCTGCAAGCGGACCCCTTCCTGCCTCGTCAACACCGGCGGGGAGTTTGCCAATTCCCCAGATTTTTCTTTCATAAGAATAATTAGGAGGAGTCATTTTAAATCAAAAATTTTAGCCACTAATGAACACAGATTCACTCGAATAAAATGATACATGATGCACGATTCACGATACATGATGGATCTTTTATTCTGTATCATGCTCTTAGTATCTTCCATCCTATTTATTTCCGTTCGTATTCATCTGTGTCAATTCGTGGCTATTATATAAGTCCATATTCTTTTAAAGCAATTTTAAGTTTCTCAAAATTTCCGGGAGCCATCGGGCAAAGAGGAAGCCTGAATTCATTCCTGACTTTCCCCATAATGCTCAATGCTACTTTCACCGGTATGGGGTTAGTCTCGATGAACATCGCTTCGTTCAGCGGGTGTAATTTGTAATGTAATTCTCTTGCCTGATTAAGTTCCCCTCTTGCATAGGAGTTATAAAGTTCGGCAACGTCTCTGGGTGCAACGTTTGCGGTGACTGTTATGAACCCTTTTCCTCCTATCGTAAGAAGCGGGAAGTTAATAGCATCCTCCCCTGAAAGCACAAGAAAATCCATGCCGCAGAGATATAGTATCTTGCTTGCCAGTTGAACAGAGCCTGTGGCTTCTTTTACGCCGATTATATTTTTACAATCCTTTGCGAGTCTAGCTATTGTTTCGGGAGTAATACTGACTCCAGTCCTTCCAGGAACGTTATACAGAATGATCGGAATTTTTACCTGAGACGCTATTTGCTTGAAGTGAAGATAAAGCCCTTCCTGAGTGGGTTTATTGTAGTAGGGAACGATCGAAAGCGCTGCGTCGGCACCGACCTTTCCTGCAAATTTAGTAAGCCTGATGGCTTCCTCAGTGCTGTTTGAGCCAGTTCCCGGTACGACTGGGATTCTCTTTTTCACTGCTTTTACTGTTAACTCAATTACGTATTCGTGTTCCTCATGGGAAAGGGTAGGGGATTCCCCCGTCGTACCGCAGGGGACTATTCCGTGCGTGCCGTTTTCTATCTGAAACTCAATAAGGTCTTTTAGTGCGTTTTCATCTATGCTTCCATTTTTAAAAGGCGTTACAATCGCAACGATTGAACCGTGTATCATAAAGCAATCCTCCTTAACCCGCTCTTGAAATCATTATATTGAAGGTAGGTGGGAAATCAAGAAAGACTGCGACTATTTAGGTGCTGATGAATTTGTGCTTTGCCATTATAGCTTCATGCCACACTCGGGACAGAATTTGCTCTGTATAGCGACTTTGCTTCCGCACTCATTGCAAAGCAACACTTCCTGCGGTTGGGGAAGGTTCTCCCTTCCTCTAACCTTTTCTAAAGCCTCGTTTACTTTCTCTTCCAGATCTTCACAATACGGTCTTGCCTCTCTTAAAAACTCTATTGTATCTACCCTGCCGGGTGAATGGATTGTTAGACTGGATTCTAAATTCTCCACCACATAATCTGTCTCACTAATTGTATTGAGTGGAATATCTCTAAACCTTTTAAATGAGGATGAGTTTTTTGCAATGATTATTCTCTGGTTGGTGAGTATAAACCAGGAATTAAAGAATGTATTGCTGTCTACCCATCTCGGTGCCTTGTATATTGCTCTGAAATTTCTGACTGTGAACAGCACCTCTTCGCCTTGCTTTAAAGATTTTGATAAACCGTTTTTTACTCCTCTAGGTAATTCGGTGAAATTTTGCCCTTTTTGAATATTTATATAGTTTTTTATGCTATCAAGAATTTGGGTTAGTACTGGCATTCTAAATATATTCCTTTATTAAAACCTCAGCGATTTGAATAGCATTTAGTGCTGCACCTTTTCTAAGCTGGTCTCCCGATACCCAGAAACTAAGCCCTGCAGGGACAGTGTAGTCTTCTCTTATTCTTCCTACAAAACAGTCGTCTTTGCCTGCTGCCTCTATAGGCATCGGGTATTTTGAGTTTTGCGGCTCATCCACCACTCTAACTCCGGGGAAATTGCTTAAAGCTTTTCGGGCTTCTTGCGGAGTGATTTTTCTCTCTGTCTCAATGTTTACCGCAACGGAATGCGCACGGAACACGGGAACTCTGACAGTTGTAGCGGTCACTTGAATGGAATCATCTTCGAGGATTTTCCTGGTTTCATTGTGCAGCTTCATTTCTTCCTTTGTGTATCCGTTCTCGAGAAAAGTGTCTATGTGCGGAAGAAGGTTAAACGCTATCTGGTGAGGAAAAACACCATTTTTCATCGGTTCGCCTTTTGCCCAGGCGATGGTCTGAAGACGGAGTTCTTCGATAGCCTGCGCTCCTGCACCTGAGACGGCCTGATAACTTGCGGCAACTACCCTTTTTATTCTCCCTATGTCGTGAAGCGGTTTCAGCGCCATTACCGTTACAGCAGTTGTGCAGTTCGGATTTGCGATAATACCACGCTTATTATAATCGGAGACTCTATGCGCATTTATTTCTGGGACGACAAGCGGAATATCCGGCTCCATACGAAATGCTGAGCTATTGTCAACGACAACCGCTCCTGCATCAACCGCTATCGGAGCAAACTCCCTGCTTCTTGATGCGCCTGCCGAAAAGAGAGCGATATTAATGCCTTTAAATGAGTTTTCATCAAGTTTTTCAACCTTGAGTTTTTTCCCTTGAAATTCGAGTTCTCTTCCCTGAGACCTTTTGGATGCTAAGAGTCTAAGTTCTCCAAGGGGGAAATTTCTCTCTTCCAGTATTTGAATCATCTCCTGTCCAACGGCGCCAGTTGCCCCAACTATAGCCACGTTGTACATTTCCCTATTCATATCTACCTCCAAATGTTCTAGTAGGTGCGGGGTAACCCCGCCCCTACAAACCTCAACGGCTGTACTTCCTTTCGATAGACTTTACTCTTTCTATGTTCGGAATTTCTTCTTCCTCTAGGCTAGCACTAAACCAGGCTTCGAGTATTTCTTTAGCTACTATTGGGGACGTGAGTCTCAAACTCATAGCAAGCACATTTGCGTCGTTCCATTTTCTAGCGCCCCTCGCAGTTTCAGCATCGGCACACAATGCCGCCCTGATTCCAGGCACTTTGTTTGCCGCCATGCCAACTCCAGTTCCCGTCCAGCAAAAAAGTATTCCCTGATCGCATTCTCCCCTTGCAACCCTTTCTGCTACTTTTTCAGCGACTTCCGCCCACTGAATCGGTTCACCTGCCAGTGGTCCGTGAAGTTCGAGTTCAATTCCTTTTTTCTTTAGTTCTTCAACGACGAAATCGGTTAAATACGTACGTTCATCACTTCCAACCGCTATCTTCATAACACTTACTCCTTTTTTTAAACCATTCTTTGGTAGGGAACGTGTATCCTTCGACTAGGCTCAGGACAGGTATGCGTTCCCTACATGTTGCCTATCCGGTTTGGCTATCTATTACCAGATTAATATTAAGACCATTATGCATTCCATACTTATTTGGTTGTGCTTATTAGTTTAAATTAGTTGATACTCAGGTTCAAGATGAGGACAAGAGGGATTTGTTGGAACCTTTATTATGTCATGTTTATGAAGACTGAATTAGAATATACCCAAAGAAATTTGATGATAACTGAACCAATAAGATGATGGTTTTTGAACAGTTGACACTCTTTCATTTCATCGTATATTTATGCTCAATGTTCTCTCAGTAAAGGCAATGGAGTTCTGCCTTTAACCGCTGTCCCAGCCGGGGCAGTTGATGACTCCTGGTTAAAAATCAAATCCTAAAGGAAAGGCTTTTTAGCCTTAAAGGGAATTTTTATATCTACTATGGAGGGAAGAAAGAATGGATAACACTTACGTCGCCTTAATTATGGGACTTCTCATACTTGTTGCAAGCTTTATTTCTGTTGAAGCTGCCATATCGGTGGCGATTATTGAAATCGCTATGGGTGTTATAGGAGGAAATTTTCTTGGTCTTCAGTCTACGCCCTGGATTGATTTCCTTGCGGGTTTTGGAGGAATTCTTCTTACATTCCTGGCCGGAGCAGAAACAGACCCACAACTCATGAAAGAGAAGTTTAAAGAAAGCTTTCTTATCGGCGGGATTTCTTTCCTTGCCCCGTTTCTATTAACCTTTGCCTATTGCTACTGGGTAGCGGGATGGAGTTTCAAAGCGGCTGAGATTGCAGGAACCGCTCTTTCAACTACATCCCTTGCTGTAGTTTATGCGGTTCTAGTTGAAACTGGACTTACCGAAACAAAGATTGGAAAAATAATCATGGCATCTTGTTTTGTTACGGACTTTGGCACTGCACTGTTGCTTAGTCTGCTCTTTGCTGAAGAAAACTGGCTTACTCTGGTTTTTGTTTTCGGCTCTGTCGTGATAATTTTCCTCTCGCCGAAGGTTATGTCTCCGATTCTCAAGAGGTATGGGAACAGAGTGATTGAGCCTGAGATAAAGTTCTTATTCTTTCTACTCTTTTTATTTATGTATCTTGGTAAAATCGGGGCAAGTCATGCTGTACTTCCTGTGTTCATCCTTGGACTCGTGCTTTCAAATGCACTTCGCTCGAATAGAGATCTTCAAAGAAAGCTGAGAGTAATTGCTTTTGCCATGATAACTCCGTTTTTCTTCATAAAAGGGGGTATGAACGTTTCTCTTAAAGAGGTATATGCCAACTTTGGGATCCTTCTGGTATTATTCGGAGTGAAAATGGGGGCAAAGGTTATTGGAGTATATCCAATTGCAAAGAAATATATTCCAAAGAGCGCTACTTACGCTACGCTTCTCATGAGTACCGGACTTACTTTTGGCACTATATCTTCCTTGTACGGACTCTCGGCAGGATTTATTAATGCTAGTCAATTTTCGGTACTAGTCACGGTAGTAATTCTCACGGCTATAGTGCCCACATTTATTGCTCAACGCTGGTTCCAGCCAAATTTAGTTGAGGAATCTCGAGTAAGTGTCGACCCTGTTAAAGAGCTTTCGGCGCTAAATGTGATTGAACAAAGGGAGGGAGAAAATGTTTAGATTTAATAAAATCCTTGTTGCAATTGATGGCTCAGAAGGAGCTAAAAAAGCATTGCGTGTGGCGGTTGAACTTGCAAAACGCTTTGATGCAGAGATTCATTCAATATCTGTGGAGGAAGATTTGCCTCACTATGCAGCCACGGTGGGAGAAGTCGTAGAGGCTAAACATGAACGGAACGCTTACTTTGACAAAGTGAACCAGGAATCTGTTGAGTTTGCGGCAAAAGAAGGTGTTACTCTACGCACAAAAGTCGTTGCAGGACATGAGGTAGAAAAAACCGTTAATTACATTAACGAAAGAAAGTTTGATCTTCTGGTGATAGGTTTCATGGGACATTCAAAGGTATTTGGAAGAATATGGGGAAGCACATCACAAACCCTTACCCGTCTTGCTCCGTGTACTGTTATGGTGGTTAAGTGAGTAAGCTCTAGTTAATACTTATCGCAGGAGTATTCGAAAATGAATATTAGAAGACTTGTGCTTGATGTGGACAAGGCCATTGCCCGACCTACGCTCTTAGATTTGGCCAAGGCCATCGAGAGTGTCACTGGTGTTGAAGGCGTGAACATCACGGTGATTGAAATTGATATTGAAACGATGGGTATGGATGTTACAGTGGAAGGAGAGAACATAGACTATCCGGCACTCGTCAAAGCCATCGAATCCACCGGCGCAGTGGTGCATAGCGTCGATCAGCTAGCTTTCGGCAGCCGATTGGTGGAGCGTGTGAAGATATAACGATGAATATATTCGGTCTATCGTTTCCACGTGAATACGTATTCGCCCTCGTTATTGGTCTTGTGGATGGAATTCTGACAGCTCTCACACTCGCCGGGGGCAAGGTAATAAATTCTCGAGATTCGATTGACATCAAGCTGGTATTACGTATCTCGATGGCTACAGCACTCTCTGGGGCGTTTATTTTCTTTGTGGCAGAGTATGTCCGACTACGTGGAGAATTGGTTCACGCGGAACGTCATCTCAATCTCACATCTCCAGGCCATCTCGCGACAACCCAGCTTGGAAGAATGGTCTTTCGCGACGCCCTGAGGGGAACAGCAATTTCTGGTGCTTTTAGCTTCCTTGGAGCACTGCTACCCCTGATGTCCGGCGCCGTGTTGCCAGGTCCGCACTGGCTGCCAATCGCCGTCGCCATTTTAGCTCTAGGTCTGCTCGGCGTCGGCCTAGCACGCGCCGTTTACGGGGATACGATTCGGTGGACAATAGCGCTGATAGCCGCTGGCATCTTGCTCACTATAGTTGGAGTAAAGCTTCACGTAATCTGAGAAAGCTTTAATTCTTAATCCTCTCCAACTCAATGAACCAAAATTAGATTTTCTTGCAATCGAGTTTATGGAGCTTTAAAGCATGTCTTTCCCGAACGTATTAAGCGGGAATCCATTATTTGATATTTTCATGGATGCCCGATAAAAGCATTCGGGTATGACAAATCTAGAGTAGCCTTGAACCTGAAAACGGTCAGAACCAGCGCAAGATATAAGTAACGTGACTGACTAAATTAAAAATAGCCGGTATTTATCTGATATATTATATGATAGATGCTATGGCATTTTTGGATATTACTCTTCAAATTTTAAAAGAATTCTTTTCTTTGACTCTTGAGGTTATTCCATACTTTTTACTCGGGGCTGCTTTAGGTGCGGCTCTTCAAACTTACCTGAAGTCCGATTCAACCTTGAAATATCTTAGTCGAGGTAGCTCCTCGGTAATAAATGCGAGTATTCTTGGCGCTGTTCTTCCGGGTTGTTCCTGTGCAACAATGCCCATGGCGGAGGGACTTAAAAGGCAAGGAGCCGAATTAGGAACTGTAACAGCCTTCATCATGATGTCGCCCCTCTTAAGTCCCATCACGATAGCGATGACTTATGGAATGTTAGGCTGGAAAATCACAGTGGCAAGATTGGTATTTCCATTTATCGGCAGTATAGCTCTTGGTGTGATTTTAAACTATCTCGAAAAATCTAGGGTTTCTGGATTCAGTAACTCGGCCTCTAATTCTAAATTTCTGCAAGGCCTTCCTGTTAGAGGAAATCTTGCATCATCTAATACCTGCTACACAGAGACAAAACAAAGCTTTTGGAGAAACTTAGTATCAATAATAAGAGGGCTTTTTAAATACTTTCTAGTAGGAATACTGGTTGCATCAGTTGTAACTACGATCATTCCCGAGGACTCGATTTCTAGGTACATCATCTTCTCAGGATTTGTAGCGTATTTAGTAGCTGCCGTAGTAGGGATACCGCTCTATGTTTGTGAGGGAGAAGAAGTTCCCTTAACGTTTGCACTTCTAAAAGCTGGATTAGGCGTTGGACCGGCTTTTACATTCCTCATGGGTTCAGTAGGTACATGCGTACCGACTATGATTATGGCCCAGAAGATTATTGGTAAAAAGGCAACACTATTTTACATACTGAGCTGGTTTGTGTTTGCGATAGGTTCCGGATTATTGCTGAGTCTTATTGTCGGATAGAAAAGAACTTCACATAAACAAAACGGCCTTTCTTTTTTGCCTCTTTACAAATAGTGGAAACCTACTCTTGGCAAAATTTCTATCTATGGCAAAATATCTATCCCTAATATGGCTTTTTATCCATAGGATAAATTAATCTTCACTTGATTCTGACTCTGTTGACAAGCCTCACTGGGGTTCTTGAAAAATTAAGGAATGAGTCGAAATGGGTTTCTGAGATTGTTGAAGTAGTAATCTTTATTTTTTAATCGCAAGTATTGATATTGTCCATTTTGAGAATTAAAAATACAGAATTTAGGAAAACAACTACCGGAATTAGAATCCTATTTTGAACAATTTATTTGTGTTCATAGTTCCTTGCTTTGCAATATCGGCTAACGCGTGTTGGCGAAGTGCCAAAGGCATTTGGGTAAGCAAATCCGCCGTTAGGCAATAAGATATCATCCGGGCCCTTTTCGGACTAACAGGAGCATGGGAATAGAGGCAAGTTGCATCACCACCGAGAATACAATTAGAGAGGTAATAGAGGTATCATAAAGAACACCCATTAATGCACTGCCTAAAAACCAAAATACCCCATACCCCAGGTTGAAAGTCCCATACGCAGTGCCGCGCTTATCTGCAGGAACCATCTCTGCAACGGCGGCTCTCATAATGGACTCCTGCGCCCCCATGCCTATACCAATCAAAGCCGCCTAGGAATACCAGAGGGGCAAAAAGCGATGATAGAAGAGAAACGACAATCAGAATAGAAATACCTATTCGGTCGAATAGACGTCCAAAGAAAAGGGCCGCAAGAGCATCAACACCCATAGCAATAGCATAAAAGATTGGAATCCAGTTATCAGATGCAACAGAGACCTTTTTGAAATGATAGGCAATCAGTGGAAAATCGGCATACCCTGCCGCAATCAAAGCTACGGCAACCAGATAGAGCCAGAATACTCGTGGAAACACTTTGCCTTCCAATTTGACCGAGACTGCTTCCAAATCTCGAGGACGGGGATAAAGGAGTCGTGCTGCCAAAAGGACACCTAGTGCTAAGAGTGCCGGCACTAGCAGGATACCGAAACTTGTCTGATAACCACCCCTGAAATAGAGAACTGAAGAGATTATAAGCGGGCCAAGCACCGCGCCTATTTGATCCATAGCTTCATGCAACCCAAATCCCCAGCCTCGTCCAATCTCCTTAGTAGCATGTGAAAGCATTGCGTCACGAGCAGGGGTGCGAATCGCTTTTCCTAGTCGCTCTGTAATCATGAGAAAAGCAGCGATTTCCCAGCGTCCCGCCAGCGCCAATAGAGGAACTGCCAGCATATTCACTGCGTATCCTAAAATCGTTATTGTCCAATATTGACCAGTTCGGTCGCTAATGTATCCAGAAATAAGACGAAGACCATAACCGATCAACTCTCCAAACCCTGCGACGACCCCCACCGTAGTTGCACTTGCCCCAAGGACAGCAAGATAGGGACCAGTAATACTGCGAGCCCCTTCGTATGTCATATCTGCAAAGAGACTTACTACACCCAATAAAACAACGAATTTCAGAGCAGATCTTTTTAAAATACTATTATTCTGTTCTGGAGGCATTGACTGGTGTTCCATAAATGCTCTCTCCACCCCTCAGCTTCGCTGAGTACCACTTAATCAAGGGAGCTTCACGAAAGGATTAATAAATGCGCCCTTGACAAGCTGGGCGGATGGTATTTGAATCAAACCGTTCGTGGTGAGCTTGTCGAACCATGAACGGTGATTGTGCGTAAATCCAGTTAACAAAAATTTATTCATATGATGTATTGGCACGACAGCAAGAAAAAAGAGTCTGATCTTATCGAAATCTTTCAGTCCTACTTTGAAAGCTCTCTCTCTAACTTGCCTAAGCTCCCCCTAATTCGCTTTAACACATCAGTCTGCTCCTTTATGTTTTTCTTAGCATAAGTAACCTTTTCCTCTCCTGATCCAATTTCTAAAATAGCCCTTTCAAGGGCGGATTCAATTCCCGTTAAGGTTGCATTAATCTTGGAAAACAGTTCATCACGAAAATTTCCAAGGCTTTTTTCTATACGCTCTAGAAAATCATATCTAATCCTTCCGGCATTCTTATCTAGCTCTTCCCTACACTGCTCAAGCATCCTCTTAAGTGCCATCCTTCGGAATAAAAACCCGGGCAGAGCAAAGGGTAGGATTTCAAGAGCAAGGGTAGTGTCGAAGAGAGACCCTATCCTGTATTGAAAATAAGTCTCTTCTGCGAGAGTCTCTACGCTGCTTAGGGTTTCTACTTTAATGTCAAAAATATCTGAGGATAGTTTCTTAATGTAGGCTATTATATCATTGGCTTTAGAGGAAAAACGTCTTGAAACATTTTCAAATCCCTGCCTTAATTTATCTTCTTCGTGTGTACGCCACTCGTTGAAGATACTTTCAACCTCTCGTCTCATTGCTCTGTCTATTGCTTTTGTCAGTTCAGTTTTGCCTTTGTCTTTGTGATTTTTATAGTGCTCTTCCATCTTTTTTGTAAGCTCTGGAACCTTTGCTTCTACAAAATTTTTTAAATCGGATTCCAGGATTGAAATAAGTTTTTCCTTTTCTCCTCTCAACAGATATTCGAAGTCCTGTTTAGCCTGACTGATTTTTTCTTTTTGAATATTAAACTCGTTTATCTTCTTTTTAAGTTCTTCTAATGGTATAGAGATGGCTTTCATCTCAAGCTCTATGGACATCATTTCATCTGAGAGGATTTTAAGGGTGTTATTTAGCGCAGAGCTAAGAACGGCTTTGCCTTTTTCCTTCATAAGAAAATCATTTAGAGCTTTTTCAACATCCGAAATTAAACTACCATCCATTTTTTCCTGATTATTGTTTAATCTTGCCTCCAAAGCTACCTTTGCGGATATGGGAAAGATTTTTATGTCTTTTAGACTAGCCTTTTCTTCAATCACTCCCTTTGTGAACTCCAGCGACTCGGCTCTGTCCTTTTCATCCATCTGGTCAATCTTGTTTTGCAGGAAAAAGATTTTATTTACGTGTTTCCTTATGTCATTCAGGAAGTTGTATTCAACTTGACTAATTGGCGGGTCTACGCCTACTAAAAACACTGCAGCATCTACTTTAGATAGATAGTTATAGGTAACATCAGTGTTGTGCTCATAGGTGGAGCCGATTCCGGGAGTATCTATAATCTGAACTCCGTCTCTCAAATAAGGGGAATCATAATGAACCTCTGCATACTGCACCCCTTTTTGGTTTTCCGGATTTCCCCTCTCTGTCACGTAATCGGGAAGTTGCTCTAGCGTTATCTCTTTTCTAACACCGTTCTTGAATAAGACTTCTATCTTCAGATTATTTCCGTACTTAATCATCGTAATAATAGATGTGAGAGGAACAACAGCCGTAGGAAGTAATCGGCTCCCAAGCAGGGCATTAATAAGAGTGGTTTTTCCTCGCTTAAATTGCCCAAGAACGGCTAGATTAAAATGGCCATCCAACAGTTTCGCTATAAGTTCTTGAGTGGCTTTTGCAGCGCTTTCATCCTTACGATGAGAAATTAGTTGGTGTAAATCCTCCAGGCTCTCTAACAGACAATTTCTTGCTTCTACATAGGACTCCAACATAGAACAAATCTCCTATAACGAATCTCTCAAATGCCCGTATTCTAAAACAGTTACTAAATTGCTTTTGATATGAGTATCGAGCGGAGTCGAAAGGATTTTCTCTATTGTCTTATTTATATCGTAGGCGACTCTCTTTATTTCCACCTCGCCATCATTCCATACGGCATAAGACGCCACTGCCGGAACGTCTTTTGACTGCCCAACACTACCGGGATTGATAACTGTTGTTTTCCCTATTTTCTTAATCATGGAAATATGGGTATGACCAAGAAGCACAAAATCGGCATCTATTCCTTCTAGCTCTTCCTGCCAAACATAATCAGGTGAATCCGGGGGCAGATATTTAAAAAGGTTATCAGTTGGTGTTGCATGCACAAGGAGGAAACTAACTCTCCCAAGTTCCAGCACCATATTTGAAGGAAGAGAACCCAGATAAAATGTCTCTTCATTTCCAAGTATTTCCCACATAAGCTCTCTTGACTTTACGGACATCTGCCTGAAAGCATTACTGCATTTGCAGTCTACCCTGAAGGCCACGGCGTTATCGTGATTTCCGCGTACAACGGCATGAGCATTCTTTTTTATGAAATCTATGCACTCCATTGGACTCGGACCGTAATCAACCAAATCTCCCAAGCAGAGAAGGAAATCATACTCCTCCTTTATAGCCTCTAGTGCCTCGATATTCGCGTGTATATCTGAAAGGATTAGAATCCTCATAGAAATATCCTCCGTTTATTAGTCGCTAATCCAAATTTCTATAACTCCTTGCCTGCAAAGAATCCCATAGCTTTAATCCAAGCTTTCTCCTTCTCCACTTCGTAAGGTTGCTCAGCTAGAGTGCTTGAACATTTTTCAAGGTCAACGCTTAATCTGTTTAACTCCCTCAACTGTTTTTCAATAAGAGTGAGACCTACGTTAGGAGGTGCGAAGTGCAAAGCCTGGTCAAAGTGATTCATACATAATCCAGATGAGCCGAAGTAAAGTTCTTTAATCTCTGTATCCTCAAGATATTTGACCAACTGCTGAATCCACAAGGTTGACGTACTTGATATTTGGCCGCAAATCGGACAAATGTTGGATGGTTTGATTTCCTCTCTAGTATCTTTGTATCCTTGAGAAGCTATCTTTTCTAACTTCCTAAGTGTGTCTTTAACTAGATAGCGATACAGAAAGGACATTTGATCTCCCTTTTTCATCTCTGCTATATTCCAAGCGTGTTTACTACAAAAACCGTTAGATTTTAATACTCTCTTTATCCAGGGTAGCTCTCCGTAATGGTTATAAAAGAACCACCAGTAAAATTTCTCCAACTCCTCTTCACAAAATGAGCAAACTGGGCAATCGCCTTGCTTTCGTAGCATATGTGCCAAAGTGCCTTTAAAGTATTTTCCTGAGCTCTGACTTCGATTTTGCCAAAAGAGTTTTCTAAGTAGTGTCCAAACTTCCATTTTGTTGCGATCTACTAAAGTTCTTTACCGACAAAAAATTTAATAGCCCTGATCCAAGCCGTTTGTTCTTCACCCTTTGGTTCGTGTGCGTAGCGATAATCCCGCTTGCGCGAGTACTCTTCTAAATCGCTGTTTATTTTTCTAAGCACTTCGGTTTGCTTTTGGATCAATGTTTCTACTGCTTCGGGGGGTGCAGATTCAAGGGCTAGGTTAAAGTGGTTCATACACAACCCGTAAGAGTCAAGATAAAGCTCCTTGATTTCTTGATCTTTTAAATCCATAAGCAGGTTTTCAATCCATGTAGTAGTTCTTTCGGAGATAGACTTGCAAATTGGGCAAACTTCGATTGGCTGAAGCTGTTTCTTAATCTCTTTTAGGTGTTTATTATTTATTACTTTCCTAATCCTACTTTTATTAAGCTCAAGTTTCTTAAGCTCTTCAGATACTCTCTCCAATTTCACAATTGTAGATTTGACCAGGTACTCATATACCAGAGACATTTCATGGTCCTTTCCTTTACGAATTAAATCCCAAGAATGTTTACTGCAAAACCCCATGGAATCTAGGATCTTAGCTATCCAGGTCGTGTCGTTGTAGTATTCGTTAAAATACCAGCGATAGAAGTATTCTAGGTCTTCCTTGCAGAGCAGGCACACGGGGCAATCCTCAACATTTCTCAGGGCTTCGATTAAGGAGGGTGATTTGTTGAATAAGGCAAGTGTTACCATGGAAATTTAATTCCCGCTCAGTCTTTGTTTAAGAATATATTTCCTCACAATCTTTGTATCCACTATCTCTTCTTGTTGGTTATAATCAACTAGAATCTTGAGGGCACTTTTAAAGCTTTTATTCAATGCTTTTGCGCCTGTCAATTTTATTGAAATGGTTTTATTGTCAGAAAAGAGTTCAAAGTACTCATACCTTAGAGCGGCATTCCTGCTGGAGAGCCTTCTGTAGTCAGGGATCATCCTTGCTAGCTCTAAATCCAGGTCTTTTTTTCTGCTAACGAGTTCAGATAGTTCTTTTTCCATCTCGTCTAGGTTATAAACTCCATCAACTCCAAATGTGATAGCCCAACCCAGTATTTCTTCTTTAGTCCAATCTATTTTGGGTGCTATTTGCTTTAGGTCAGCATAAAGCTCTAAGGGAAGTGATACTGAAATCTTCTTATTTTTATACCCTATTGCCATTTAATTTCCTTTTCTCTCTGCGGAGCTTATCTGTTTTACAAGTACTTCTAGTTCCTCATTCTCGGAGTTCAATTTTTCCAATCTCTTGTAGATATAATCGTTATCCATTCGGGATTCGCTGCATAGTTTTTCGAAATTATTATTCTCTTCGGTAAAACGTTTAGTTTCCCTACGCAAATTTTCTATTTGAAAAGAAAGGGAAGCGGTTTCTTCTTTAATCGTATCTATTTTAAGTTTAAGCAATCCCGCACTTATTATTTTTTGGATTGCAATTGCCTCTTCAAGTCCGTGAGTCTTTATAAAGTGCAAAACCCGACTATAAATATCCTCAGGGATATTAACAGTGAGTCTGATTTGATCAGAATTATTGAGATTCATTTCGACCTCATTATAGCGGCCTTTCCTAAGAACCTAGCCGAGGGTCCGAGTTCCTCTTCTATTCGAAGGAGTTGGTTGTATTTACATATCCTATCGGTTCTGCAGGCTGAGCCGGTTTTTATTTGACCGGCGTTTGTCGCTACCGCAAAATCGGCGATGGTAGTATCTTCCGTCTCGCCTGACCTATGAGATATAACCGTAGTGTAACCAGAACCTCTTGCAAGCTCTATTGCTTCCAGTGTCTCTGTAATAGTGCCGATTTGGTTAAGCTTAATAAGAACAGAATTTGCTATTCCCTCTTGAATTCCCTTACGTATTATTTCTGTATTGGTGACAAAAATATCATCTCCTATTAATTGAATCTTTTTTCCAAGCTCCTGCGTCAAGACTTTCCATCCTTCCCAGTCATCTTCGGCTAATCCATCTTCTATTGATATGATTGGGTAGCGGTTTACGAGATCAACATAGAGTCTAATCATTTCCTCGGATGTTTTTCTTGAACCGTCAGATTTATGAAATAGGTATGTCTTATCTTCATAAAACTCACTGGCCGCGGGGTCAAGGGCGATGAAAACATCCTCTCCGGCTCTATAACCGAATTTTTCAATTGCCTCTATTATTAACTCAATTGCCTGAATATTAGATTTCAGACTAGGAGCAAATCCCCCTTCGTCTCCAACGGTCGTGTTATAGCCATGTTGGAATAGGACTTTCTTAAGTGAGTGAAAGACTTCTACACCCATTCTTAACGCCTGCGAGAAGGAGCGGGCACCTGCAGGCATTATCATAAACTCTTGAAAGTCAACGTTGTTATCGGCGTGTTTACCACCATTCAGTATGTTCATCATTGGTACAGGCAAAACATTTGCATTTAATCCACCAATATACCTGTAGAGAGGAATACTAAGTGAGTTTGAAGCAGCTTTTACACAGGCTATTGAAACCCCTAGGATAGCATTTGCGCCAAGTTTGGATTTGTTTTTTGTCCCATCAAGCTGAAGTAATTTGCTGTCAATTCCGACTTGATCCATAGCATCCATACCTATAATGTTTGGAGCTATGATTCGATTTACGTTATCTATAGCTTTTCTAACTCCCTTGCCAAGATACCGTTTTGGATCTCCGTCCCTAAGCTCTAAGGCCTCTTTTGTTCCGGTAGAAGCCCCGGATGGAACAGCAACACGTCCCATTGAACCGTCTTCCAAAATCACATCTACCTCGATAGTTGGATTACCACGTGAATCTAGTATTTCCCGAGCTGTAATTTTTGATATAATCATTGATTAAGCCTCCTAACTTTCTTCAAAAAGTCATACCAATCTACTCTCTGGATTCACTTACTTTAGCTTCTATTCTTAAGCTTATTTCAATAAGCTCCTTCACCTTAGGGTCCCATAGGTCAGCAAGCTCTTTTGGTGTTTTACCGTATCTATCCAGTTCGCCACTTACCATGTCGCAGAGCGCCTCCCAGATATGTGCAGCTTCTGCCCGCACATTCCTCGCTATTGATTCTTCTCTTGGTTTAAGATTAAGCTCATCTTTTAATTCTCTTATGATCTTTCGCATTTTTTCAACATCTTGAAGCACTGAATTTCGAACCTTGTCACCCGGTTGATCATTTACCCTATAGGTTATTTTCTCCCTATCCTGAACAATTAATAGCCGCTCAATTAGCTCAATGGACTTTTCTAGCATGTATAAACCCGCTGTTATAACTCTCTGATGGTATTGATTAATCTCCATATTATCTACCAGGGGATCAGGCGTTATCAATAACTATTCCTTCTAAGACGTTTTTGCCACATCTTCACAGCGGTCAATCGCCTCTTCGAGTGTTTCGTAGATGTCCTTCCATTTGATTATCTCAACCGGGTCAGAAGCTGAATTAAATAAATCGGAAAGTGCCTTCCTATAGGTTCTATCTGCTTCGTTCTCAAGCCGATTGGTTTCGATACAGATGTCGAAGATCAAACTATGCTCCTTCAAATTCCTGAGCCCATTTACACCTTTTGTCACCTGTTCTACAGCTCTCCCAAGTATATCAGTTAAAGCTATAGCCTCGGGGATCGCTGTCTTTATTTTGTAAAAGAAGACTCTCTCGCAGACAGAGTCAATAAGGTCAAGGACATCATCTATCTTTGTTATAAGAGCATAAATGGATTCACGGTCAATCGGGGTAACAAATGTTTTATGCAGACTGGATACGGTTTCATGTGTTATATGGTCGGCTTCGTGTTCAACATATTTTATCTGCCTGGCTTTCTCATCAACATTTGATAAATCCTGCATCATCTCCTCAAGGAGCCCTATTCCACGAAGCATCTTCTCGGATGCCCCATCAAAGTAGTCAAAAAATTTTTCTTCTTTAGGCAAAAATCTAAACATAAGGTCTCCTTTTTCACTCTTTGTCTTTGGATTTTTGTAATATTCCCTCTAAATACTCAATGGCTTTCTCCGAGAGAAGTATTCTCTCTCCTTTACCATTCTCTATTGCCTTCTCACTGAGAGCGTTCTCAATATATGGTAAAGCTGCCGAATTAAGTTCGAGTAGAGCATCAATACACAAGATAAGGGTATACCAATCACTCTCATTTAATCCGGCTATGAGTTCTGGGATAACTTTTACGATTTCATCTTTATTAGCGCCAATTTCTAATAGAGCCAAAGCCGAAGACAACCTAACTTCCCATTCTTCGTCTTCGAGTCTTTTAAGAAGCGGTCGGATAGCTCTGGGATCACCAATTTCCCCTAATAGTCTAGCGGCCTCAGCCCGTCTTTTTACACTCAGATTTTTTTCATCTTTGAAGGAAGTGCATTTTTTTCTGACCAATGTTTCTATAAGTAGTATAACAACATCTTTGTCAAATTGAAGCAATGCTTTACTCGCAGTCTCTCCTGCATAGTCATCTTCGAGCAGTTCGATTATATAGGGTATAGCTCTCTTTTCTCTGAAAGTTGCAAGAGCCTCGGCTGCGTCTCTTAAATGATTCTCTTTTAGACACTTAAGTAGCGGTTCTATTGCCCTCTCATCGCCTAATATTCCAAGCTGCCTGGCGGCTTGATTTCTCACGGTTTCTTCAGCAAAGCGAACCTGAGGGTCGAGTAAGTCGAGGTCGCACAAATCCAGCACCTCTATAAGTCCCTGAACAGTCTCTTCACCGCCGATCATTCCGAGGGCTTCGGCCGCCAGGCAGCGTGGTTCCGAGAAAAGGGATGGAGGAGAAAGCAAAAAACTAACAAGCGGCTTTACCGCTATCTTTCCGTATTTAATTAATTCGAGCAACACACTCATATTATTCCCAAGGTTATTAAGACCCTCTACCAGTTTTTCTATTTCTTTTTCCCGATAGATTTTAGCCATTACACCGACGCCTCTCTAATACAGCGGTTAGTTTATCCAGGGAAACACTAGCAGATTCTCTGACATAATTACTGCAATCCCTAGTTGCTCTTTTTAAAGCCTCTATAACTTCGTCTTGCCCACTAAAATTACTAAGAACGGTTGCGGCTTTACCTCTTACCAGGAATGAACGACTGTTTAGCATCTTAATTAAAAACGGCACTGCCCTCTCGCCTCCGATTTTACCAAGGGCTTCAGCAATTTCCTCTATGAGAAAGTAATCATTAGTTTTGCTGAGCAAATCAATAAGCGGCTTTATAGCTACTCGCTCACGTCTCTCACCCAGGATGTAGCAGGCTCTATATACAGTAGATGGCTCGAAATGATTCAAAGAATGTAAGAGTTTCTCGGTGTAGCTTTTCTCATCCCACTCTTTTATGTTTCTGCCGCAGTGTGGACAGTCATTTTCATCCTTTGAAACCTCAGCCCAGCAAAATGGACAGAAATGGTGAATCATAGCTTTTCTCCTTGTATTTCTCTATTTTTATATTTTGAACTGGCAATCTTACAAATTTCATTAACCAGACTCATTATTTCATCTACCCGCGGGTCTATAAATTCCCGGAGTTCATCTGGGACTTCTCCATAACCACGAAGCCTTTTTGATTTTATCTCCTCCAGATTTACCCACTGAATAGTCATAGAACCTAGTATTCGGCTTTTCGTCTCTTCTCTTCGTCTCTCCAAGTTCAGTTCTTGAACTATATGGTTTATCAACTCTTTTATACTCTCTATGCGTTTTAGAATTAAGACCTTTTCCCAGGAAGAGAGATTATCTACGGTTTCGGTCATGATTTTTCTCCGATTAGTACTCTTTATAATCTTCTCCACGTCGGAGATCGTATCCTCAAGAACCTGCATAGATACGGCAAGACGTGTCTTATGGTTTCGTGATATTTCCATGTCTGTTCCTTTTTATGAATCTACGTTTTTTCTTTATTGTGGGCTTCGTGTCCATTCATGATTATCTTCCCTGCCTCTTGTAACCAAAGGTTTTTTCCCAAGGGGTAAATCAATGAGATTTTTTCTTTTCATATTTTAGTAACCTCATTAAATGTAGAATAGGATTTGAGCAGCAAAGAATGGTTTTTCCTTAGCTCAAGGCTGACTAGAGGACTTCTTTGTGCTAGAGGCACTCTGGGTGTGGGTTTGGAATTAACAGTTAGCCTCTTAGGTTTAGATAAGGGCTTTTTATAAATAAATCCCTCTCCGTAGAAGACATTACGTAATACGTACCTTATCTTTTTCCACACGAAAAAAGATCTTGCACTATTCAGGGCATTGTTTGGGTGAGTCATCTCCTACCTCTAAACTCATCTTGAAGGCATTTCGATAAGACAAATTAGCCTCCGTCGGAATTTATTCTGGTAGGAGTTATTAACTGCCCCGGTCGGGTCAGTAATTAGAGGTGAACTCCATCACCTTAACTAATATATACAACCCGCTCGTATTGTCAATTTTTGGCGGGTTCTAAATTTTACTTGACCTCATTGACTTTTTTTTATAATATATGATTCCAAGGAGAATAGGGGAACAGATTGCTTAAAGTAGATTACGAAGAGCTATATAGACAAATTTCAGAGATATTTAACCTGCAGAAAGGTTGTGTTTTTATGTGTGAAGTTGATAAGCATGCCAATCTTTTGGAATTTACCTATCCACCTAAGCTAATAAAAAACAAAGTCCCTATAGATAATAAAACCATCGTGGGGAGAGCGGTTATTGCCAAGCGTTCTTATATATCAAATAATGTCGAGAAAGAAAGCAACTTTGCTGTGCTTAATTGCCTTATGGCAATGGGGGCTGCCCCTGTTCAGAAGATGATCACTTATCCAATCTTATCCGGCGACAAGGTAAGGGCTGTTCTTCAAGTCGCGAGAAGGGGAAAAACTCTTTCCGAGTCCCCGGATTTTCAGAAAGATGACCTAGGAAAGATAAAATCAATTCTCGATGATTTGCTCTCTCTTCATATTGTCAAATCCGCTTGGGGAGAGTAGTTTTGAGCTGCCTAGAAGTTGCTGAGGAAGCGGCGCGGGAAGCAGGAAAAATTCTTAGAGAAAACCTTGGCAAAGTAAAAGAGATCGAGTATAAAGCCAAAAATAGTATTGTAACCGAAGTAGATACCAAATCAGAAAACCTCATAATTAAAATCATTAAAACGAATTTTCCTTCGCATGATATTTTTGCTGAAGAATCAGGTAGAGATAAGAAAACTTCAAGTCATGTTTGGATAATAGATCCTCTGGACGGTACGACCAACTATGCACATACCTATCCGGTTTTTTCTGTATCAATAGCGCTGGAAATTGAGGGATTTATTAAACTTGGAGTTGTTTACGACCCTATAAGGGATGAATTCTTCAGTGCCGAGTTTGGAAATGGAGCGTACTTGAACCGGGATAAGATAAAGATTTCCGAGACAAGAATCGTGGAGGAAAGTTTACTGTGTACAGGTTTTACACATGAAAACGAGTGGATGGTGGATGAGAATTTAAAACACTTCGAGAATTTTATAAGAAGGGCAAGAGCTGTAAGACGCGACGGCTCTGCAGCACTTGACCTTTGCTACGTTGCATGCGGTAGATATGATGGTTTTTGGGAACTGGGGCTTCACGCATGGGATACTGCTGCGGGATTGTTGATTCTAAAGGAGTCTGGCGGAAGAATAACTGATTTTTCGAATAGCGAATTTACTATCTATAGTGAAGAGATACTGGCTACTAATGGAATGATTCATGATGAGATGATTGGTGTACTTTCTTTGGGGAGAGGAAAACGTATCAACTGAACCTTAGTTATGCTATAACTGTACTTATTGTTTTATTCTATAATCCTTATTTTTCATTACAAATTGCCAGAGGAGTTAAGACTGAACAACTAGATATGTGCTCCACTCTTAATTCGAAGGTCTTAACTTAAACTTGATTTCATATCGCTTCATCTTCTTTATCAATCCCGACCGGCTGAGTCCTAACGCCTTCGCTGCTTGCAGTTGATTCTGTTTGCAGGTTTGTAATGCTTCTTCTATCATACGCCTTTCTACTTCCTCTACGGTTTCCTTCAATGAGCGCACTGGCCTTAACTTTGAATCTACCATTTCAGTGCTAATCTTCTTCATAGTTTCCGGCAAGTCCTCTTCCGTTATCGCTTCTCGAGGGGTCAAAACCACAATACGCTTAAGCTCGTTTTCCAACTGTCTCACATTTCCCGGCCAAGGATAATTCATAAGACACCTAACCGCGCCTGCCGATAGCTTTTTCGGGTCCTTCTTCATTTCCCGACAGTACTTGTCCAGGAGATGGTTTGCCAGTATCGGAATATCCTCTGGTATTTCCCGCAGTGGCGGCATCTCGATATGGATCACTTTCAAGCGGTAGTAAAGGTCCTCACGGAGGTTTCCTTTTTTGATCTCCTCTTCCAAATCCTTATTTGTTGCTGCGATGATTCGGACATCTACAGGAACGGCTTTCCTACCCCCAACTCGCTCTATTAATCTCTCCTGCAGCACACGAAGAATCTTGGCTTGGGCTAGGAGGCTTAGGTCTCCAATCTCGTCCAGAAAAAGAGTGCCGCCGTTTGCCGCCTCAAATTTCCCAATCCGCCCCTCCACTCCTGTTGCCACACCCTTTTCAATTCCAAATAGCTCACTCTCCACGAGGTTTTCCGGCAGGGCTGCGGAGTTCAGTGCGACAAACGGACTGTGCGAGCGGGAGCTATTATAGTGAATCGCTTTGGCTGCCAGTTCTTTGCCGGTTCCGCTTTCGCCTGTAATCAAAACATCTACGGAACTGTCGCTGATCTGCTCGATCAACCTGACGACATTTTGAATAAGGGTACTTGTTCCAATGATGTTTTGTGCAGAAAATTTCCCCTTGACCTCTTTCCATAGCTGTGAGTTCTCTTCCAGTAGCTGGCCACGATGGCGCTTTAGCTCCTCAACCACATGCGCTGTTTCAATAGCAATTGCCACCTGTTCGGCTAAGACTTCCAGAATCTCTTCATCATCCTTATTGAATGCTCCGCTCTTTTTATTCAATATTTGAAAGGTTCCGATGATCTCTCCTTCATTCTTGCGGAGTGGTACTGCTAGCAAACTCCGTGTGCAATACCCCGTACATTCATCAATTTCTTTATAAAAACGCGAATCCTGATAAGCTTCTTCCACATTGATTGTTTGACCGGTGAGCGCTGCCGCTCCGGCAAGCCCTAGACGGGCATCAAATCGAATCGGCTCGCTGTCGAGAGTCACTATTGACCATAGCTCAAATTTCTCACGGTCTAGAAGAAAAATACTCGCTCTATCGGCTTCCATGAGCTTCGTAGCTTCCTCAGCTATCAGGTTTAAGAGTGAAGTAAGATCCCTCTCAGCATTTATCTTCTGGGAGATTTTGAGAATCGCCAGGAGTTTGTCACCGAGTTGTTTTCGTTTATAAATATCTCTTCTATCGATAGAACTCATGCCATTTTCCTGAAAGCTCTTGCTATTTTAACACAATACCGATTTTATTGTAGACGAAGTTTACATGGTGCCAACGGCGTGAACAATTTCCGGGAAGATCAGCCATTTTTTCCTATGCAGAAATCTATATAGGTAAACGACTTAACTAGCCGATTTCTCTATAGTTTATTGTGCTGAGACTGCAGCTTTTCAATTTTCTACCAGGCTTGGCACATCACTTGCAGTTGTATTTTACCATGCGAAGAATTAAAACGTTAAAAAGGGGTAATGTACTTATGATCTTATCGAGGATGGTTCAAGAAACTAAAAGTCAACCCAATCCAGAACATAAAGAACGAAGTATTCATAGTCCGGAATGGGATCAGTTAATCGAACATCACGGTCATTGTGTAGATTTTGATAAGGGTTTTAACAATGAGCCAAAGCTCATTAGTCTAAATAGACCCATTCAAATCGTATTGGCTTCTGGCTCAAAGCTCTTTTTGGAAGGAATCCAAAGGGTTCTGGAAAATACTGGTGACATAAAGATAGCAGCTCAAGCTTCAAGCCCCGAAGAGGTTGAAAGGTGCCTCACAAATATGAGGCCTAAGGTCTTATTGCTTGATAACAGAGCACTACAGTTGAATATTAAAAAGTTATCAAATTTGATAGCAAAAGATAGTCCTAACACCAAATTTATTCTGTTCGGTGATCACATTGAGGATGAATCTGCTATTCCCAATGCCGTATATGTGAACAAGGATACCGATTCTTCGGAACTAATCCACATTATTAAAAGAGTAAGTGGGTGTACGCTGGCCAAAGAGGCAAAAAGAGCAGATGGCATAAAAAATAAATTTACAAAAACTGAGATGAAAATAATAGATTCAATTGCAGAGTGTCTCAGCAACAAAGATATAGCAAAGAAGCTTTCAATAAGTGACAAAACAGTCAAAGCACACTTGTCTAATATATTTATTAAACTCGGTATTCAAAGTAGGTACCAGCTTATTGTTTATGCAAGGAGACTTAAAGGTAGGGTGGTGTAAGAACTTCTTAGCTATCTGCTTTCTCTTGCTTATATAAAAGCCTCGGGTTTTTCTCTGTCTCATTCGCAAATCGGGTTGTTATAATAAAACCTTCCTCAAATAAATCCCCGTGTATGATTCTTCGACTTTAGCGATCTCTTCGGGCGTACCCTGGGCAACGATGTATCCGCCTTCGTCGCCTCCTTCCGGTCCCAAGTCTATTACATAATCGGCGGATTTTATAACGTCGAGGTTGTGTTCAACTATGATTACAGTATTTCCCGCGTAGACCAATTTGTTTAAGACTAACAGAAGTTTCTTTATATCTTCCGTGTGAAGTCCCACAGTGGGTTCATCGAGAATATAAAGAATATCTCTTCCGTTCCTTCGACCTGGCTCAGGACGGGCTTTTCTTCCGAGTTCTCTGGCGATTTTTATTCTCTGTGCTTCTCCGCCTGAGAGGGAAGGGGCGGGTTGGCCGAGCTTCAGATAGCCGAGTCCTACATCTTGAACTATTTTTAATTTTCTAAGAAGCGGTGGAACTCCGGTGAAAAAGATAAGCGCCTCATTAATTGTGAGGTCAAGAATCTCATCTATATTTTTTTCCTTGTATCTAACCTCAAGCACTTCTTTTTTAAATCTTTTACCTTTGCACACCTCGCAGGTTACATATACATCTGCAAGAAAGTGCATTTCGATCTTTTGTCTTCCCTCGCCCTCACAGATTTCGCATCTTCCCCCAGGGACATTGAAAGAAAAATGTGAAGGCGAAAGCCGCCTTGACCTGGCTTCCCATGTATCAGACATGACCTTTCTAATGTCATCATAGGCCTTGATATATGTTACGGGATTTGACCTGGAGCTTCTTCCAATCGGCGTCTGGTCGAGCATCACGACATCTGAGAGATAGGATATGCCCTGAATTTCTTTGAACTTGCCAACCCTTTCTATCTCGGTATGGAATCTTCGAGCCAGGGCGGAGTAGATGACATCTTGAATAAGTGAACTTTTCCCGGAACCTGAAACTCCGGTCACGCAAATAAAGGTTCCTAGAGGAAGTGAGACTGTGATGTTTTTTAGGTTGTTCTCCGATGCCCCGACGATGGCTAGTTTTTTCCCGTTCCCTTTTCTCCTTTTTGCCGGGATTCGAATACCTTGTCTCTGTGTCATATAGAGTTTTGTGAGGGACTCTTTATATAGGTTCGGCCTTGTGTCAAGCTTGTCCTGAGTGCTTCCGCTGCGATCGTTGTTAACTCCGTTGAAGAGCCTGTCCTGAGCGATGTCGAAGGGCTCGGTAGTCACGACGGGTTGGTTGATAAACTTCTCTAAGGAGCCTTGATATACAACCTCTCCTCCCTTTTCTCCAGCCAGAGGACCTAGTTCAATTATATAGTCCGAAGAACGTATCATCTCGGAATCGTGTTCAACGACTACAACTGTATTGTTTCTATCTCTCAGCTCTTTGATAATTGAAACCAGGCGGCTTATATCCCGTGGATGCAGTCCGATTGAAGGCTCATCCATTATATAAAGTGTTTCGGTCAGGCTTGAGCCGAGCTGACATGCAAGATTTACCCTTTGGGATTCACCGCCTGAGAGGGTTTTTGTGAGTCGAGAAAGGCTGACGTAGTCCAAGCCCACCTTTATTAGAAAATCAATTCTCGACCTGATTTGCTTAATAATCTCTTTTGAGATTTCCTTTTCGTAATCGCTGAGAGTTAAATTCTCAAAAAATTTCCTTAGCTCCTTAATGGCAACCTCTGTAAGTTCTGAAATTTTCTTTGATCCTACTTTTATCAAGAGAGCTTCTGGTCTTAGCCTGCTTCCATTACAGCTCGTGCAGGTAAAGGCCGACCTGTATTTACTCAAAAATACCCGCACGTGCATTTTGTAGCTTTTCTCTTCCATGTACCTAAAATATCCCTTTACGCCTGGAAATCTGCCGTCGCCTTCAAATATCAGTTTTTTTGCTTCCTCCCCAAGGTTTTTATATGGAGTGTTTATATCAATTCCTTTTGTACGCGCAAATTGGAGGAGTTGTTTCATTTCGTGTTTGAGCGAGGGTTTTGTAAGCGGCTCAATTGCCCCTTGAATCAGGCTTTTTTCAGGATTCGGGACTACCAGGTCCGGGTCTACCTGGAGTATGTTTCCAAAACCTCGACATGTGGGACAAGCTCCTTGCGGGCTGTTGAAGGAAAAAAGAAGGGGAGTAGGTTCGCTAAATTTCGTCTGGCAGTATGGGCATTCAAGCTCTTTTGAAAATTTGTGAATATCGCCCTCTAGGATATGTATATAGACGTATTTGTTTTGAGAAAAAGCTACTTCAAGTGAATCTATAATTCTGGAAATCGAGTCGTTGGTTATAACTACTCTATCTACGACTATTTTTGAGTCTTCCGGCAACGTTGAAACTTCTTCGAGGTCTAATATTTCATCTTTGATTATGACTCTTGTAAATCCCTTGGAAAGAAACTCTGCAGGAGAAATTTCACCCATTCCTTCCAGGGGGAAAGTTATTATGGCCCTTTGACCTTTGTTATTTTTTAGCAGTTCTTCCGCCATATTCTGAGGAGAGCTATGCTTTACCTCTCGTTCACAATTTGGGCAGAAAGTATTTCCTATTTTTGCGAAGAGAAGCCTGAGGTAATCGTAAATTTCCGTAGTGGTTCCTACTGTGGAACGTGAATTTTTAACCTGGTTTCTGCTTTCAATCGCAACCGCTGGGGGGAGGCCCGTAATGTCATTCATTTGAGGTCGGTCAACACGCTCAAGGAATTGTCTTGCATAGGTTGAAAGACACTCAACGTATCTTCTAAGCCCCTCGGCATAGATCGTATCTAGGGCAAGTGAGGATTTCCCGGAACCGCTTAAGCCGGTAATAACAGTGTACTTATGCCAGGGGATAGAAACGTTAATGTTTTTTAGATTATTTTCCCTTGCACCCAGTACGGTTATTTCATCATGCATGCTCAGAACCCGCCTTCTCCGTATCGAGTATTGTTTGTATCTCGGATAGATTCTTGACGCTAGTGACCTGAGTTTCGTCGGGTCCGTCAATCTCACTTTTATTCAACCATAGAACATCCAGGCCTGCATTTAGTCCCCCCATCACGTCAGAACCGTACAGGTCGCCGACGTGTATTGCCTCGGAGGGAGATAAGTTGAGCTTGGCAAGCACAAAGTGGAACATACGTGAATCAGGTTTTATAAAACCTAGATTTGTCGAATCGGCAATTATATCAAAGTATTTTCTGATCCCAACTTCCTCGCACTTTTCTTGTGTTTTTCCATCATTATTTGAAATGATTCCCAGGATAAACCCTTTTTCTTTTAATACTTCGAGAAGATTAATTGCTCCAGGAAGAGCGGTTCTACTGAATTTAATTTCTTTTAATTCCATTCTCATTTTTGCGCGAATGGCATAAGGGTCTCCGTCTAGGGAAAGGTATCTACATAAGATCGGGAAAAACCATTCGCCGTATTCCTGGGGGGTCATTTCTCCCTTTGTTTTATACTTCTTATAGATTTTATAGTCGGTCTTTACGTAGGCTAACTCAAAATCACCGTCTGAGATTGGGTATCCAGCGGCTCTCATTGCTATGGCGACTCTAATCAAATATGAAGGCTTAGTAGACGCCATAGTATCGCCAAAATCGAAAAATATCGCTCTCTTAGAGCTTCTCACCATTCCCATTCTCCTATCAGTCGTACAACTTATTATAAAACCCAAAAATCAATGGACTTTCAAGTTGAGAATGCAGTGCTGTCGTCGGATATTTCTTAACTTATTATGATGATTTTTGATGAAATCTTAGCTCATCCATTGCAGGTTTGGTTTAATCTCATTTTAAAGGAGGAACAATAACGGCTTTAATCCTCTCCCAGTAATTCAAGGAACTCCGATGGGGAGACTATTTTTATTCCTTTGTAGCTTTTTAGTTCTAGTAGGTCGGTGTCTCCACTGACAATATAATCTGCTTCACCTTCTAAGGCTGCTATGAGGACTTCGTTGTCTTGAGGGTCTCTTGTAATTACACTTAGTTTAATCTTCCCAGGAGTTGTTATACTGTAGTTTATTAGGTTTTTTATGACATTTGTCACTTGTTTGTCTGTGATATGATACTTCTTTTGAATTCTCGGATAACGAAACACACGCTCGACTTCGTCAATCAGGATTGGAGAGGTAATTAAAATAAAACGGCCTTTTCTCCACGCTTCCAGAATCATAAAAGGACTGCCAGTATTCCCTATAGCGCCGCTGACAATGACGTTTGTATCAAGCACCGTCCTTAGCACTCTTTTTCCTTATCCTTTTCTTAACTCCCGGATGGTTTCTTCTATATCCTTTTCGATTTCTTCTGCTCTTTTATCCTTATTCCGTTTTCTTATTTCATTGAATACGCCAAAATCCACTTCGCGCTGCTTTAGATACGCTTCGTACTCAGACATAGATATAAGGACTGCCATAGGTTTTTCACCTCTTTTAATCACAAAGTGGTTACCCTTATAGTAGACCTCCTCTAGAATCTCGCCTAGATTTTTCCTGACCTTGAGAGCGTTAATAGCCTTTTGCATATTTATCACTCCTAGCAGAACTTGCTATAATTACATCAACTATGATAACTATAATACTTGATTTTAGCTTCCTTGCCAATCCGATTAATTTTAGATACCCTTTTCGTGAACTTACGGGGGTTGTAATTTATGTCGAACCTTGAAAGAGTTGACCCGGAAATAGCAAAAGCAATAAGGTTTGAGACAGAAAGGCAGGAATGGAAGCTTGAGCTTATTGCTTCTGAGAACTATGTGAGTGATGCTGTGTTGGAAGCATTGGGTTCAGTGCTCACAAATAAATATGCTGAAGGGCTTCCCGGAAAAAGATATTATGGTGGATGCGAGTTTGTAGACATTGCAGAATCTCTTGCGATCAAGCGAGCAAAGAAGCTTTTTGGTGCAGATGCGGTGAATGTCCAGCCCCATTCTGGCGCCCAGGCAAACATGGCAGTTTATTTTTCAGCTCTAAACCCCGGAGATACGATTCTCGGAATGAACCTTGCCCACGGCGGTCATCTTACGCACGGAAGTCCTGTAAATTTCTCTGGAAGGCTTTATAACGTAGTTCCCTATGGTGTGAGGGAGGATGACAACCTAATAGATTATGATGAAGTAAGAGAGCTGGCTCTAAAACATCATCCCAAATTAATAGTGATTGGATGGAGTGCATATCCAAGGAAGATTGACTTTAAAAGATTCCGCGAGATAGCAGACGAGTGTGGAGCTCTACTCATGGCGGACATTGCTCACCCCGCGGGTTTGGTAGTTGCAGAGCTTTATCCAAGCCCAATTCCATACTGCGAGTTTATAACCACTACAACTCATAAAACGCTTCGAGGTCCGAGGGGCGGTATGGTTATGATGAAAGCGGATTATGAGAAGACGGTAAACAGCAGGGTTTTCCCAGGCACACAGGGCGGCCCTCTTATGCACGTAATCGCTGCGAAGGCCGTCGCATTCCATGAAGCGCTCCAGCCGAGTTTTATCGAGTATCAAAATCAGATTGTGAAGAATGCAAAGACACTTGGTGAGTGCCTGAAGGAAAGGGGATTTAGGCTCGTCTCAGGTGGAACGGATACGCATCTAGTTCTTGTAGACCTAAGAGATACGGAAATTACAGGCAAAATTGCTGAGGAAACCCTTGAGAAGGCAGGTATTACAGTAAACAAAAATGCTATTCCATTTGATCCGAGGCCCCCTGCAGTGGCGAGTGGAGTGAGAATAGGAACCCCCGCGGTTACTACCCGGGGAATGAAAGAGGGAGAAATTGAAACCATTGCGGGCTTCATCTACGAAGCTTTAAACAATGTTAATAATGAGAAAGTACTTTCAAGAATACAAGAGGATGTCAGAGAGCTTTGCAACAAATTTCCTATTTATCGGCATAGATTATGAGATTACAAATTACAAATCTTAAATCACAAATAATGAAAAACAAACACCAAATCACAAATCCCAAATTTCAAATGAAAGGAATTTACCTTATTATTTGTTATTTGGAATTTGCTTATTGAGATTTGCCTTTATTGTTTGGTGTTTGGAAATTGGAATCTGTTTGTGATTTGGAATTTGATTATTGGTGCTTGTTCATAAGATGAAATGTCCTTTTTGCTCAGATCAGAGAAATAGAGTAATTGATTCGCGTCTCGGAAAAGACGGCGTAGCCATAAGAAGACGGAGGGAGTGCCTTGAGTGCAAAAGGCGTTTTACTACATATGAGCGCGTAGAGGAAGTAGATTTATTGGTAGTAAAGAAGGACGGGAGAAGAGAGCCTTTTGACAGGCATAAGATAAGTGACGGCATGCTCAAAGCCTGTGAGAAGAGGCCAATAAGCGTAAATATTATTCAGGATTTTGTCTCTGAGCTTGAAAGGGAGCTTCAGGAAAGAGGTGAAAGGGAGGTAGAAAGCCGGGAGATTGGAGAAAGGGTGGTCAAGAAACTCTATGAGCTTGATGAGGTTGCTTATGTGAGATTTGCTTCGGTTTACAGGTCATTTAAAGACATAAATCAATTCATGGAAGAATTGAAAGACTTGCTTAAGGACAAGGAAAAGGAGTCTCCCAAATTAACTGAAAAGGTTGATGGATACGGCTCCAAGCCCGCTTTAGAGCTTATCAAGGGTAAAAGTGAAGAATAGGGAATGCTTATTGATACCCATGCACATCTGGAAATGCTCGAGGGGGTTCTCGATGTTATCCAAAGAGCAAGAGACTCCGGTGTAGAGAGAATCCTTGCTGTCTCATCCGATTTGCCATCTTCAAAAAGATCGGTTGAAATTTCCAAAAATTTTCCTGACGTTTTCGCTGCGGTTGGCATACATCCACATGAAGCATCGAGTCTCAACGATGAACTTTTTTCAGAAATTGAGAGCCTCGCCGGAGAACAAAAGGTTTTAGCAATTGGTGAGACCGGTCTTGATTATCACTATATGCATTCACCGCGTGAGGTTCAGATATATTCTTTTAGAAGGCATATTGAGCTTGCAAAAAGAGTTCGTCTTCCTTTAGTGATTCATGTGCGCGATGCCCACGAAGACGTCCTTGAGGTTCTAAGGGAGGAAAATACACGGGATATGGGTGCGGTTATTCATTGCTTCACGGGTGATTATCCAACTGCAAAACAATATATAGATGAGGGATTTTATATTTCATTCTCCGGTGTTCTCACCTTTAAAAATGCAGAAGATATAAGAGAAGCAGCGAGAAAGATTCCATTTAAAAGGATCTTGGTTGAAACCGATTCGCCTTATCTTGCTCCAATCCCATTTAGGGGAAAGAGAAACGAGCCTGCTTATGTAAAATACGTAGCGCAGAAGATAGCAGAGTTGAGAGGGGTTTCACTCGAGGAAATAGAGGAACAAACCACAACTAATGCAAAGAATCTTTTTTCGTTTGATGTGCAGTAGTGATCGACCAAAGTGAAGACCATTATCTGTCATAGTAAATTTGGATGGCGGCTAGTTACCACAGTCCTACATAAGTATATTAGTGTAGAGACGACCCGCCGGGTCGTCTCTACGAATAAAATCTACATAAAGAAAAGATATGGCAAGCAAACCAAAAATCGGAATCACAATGGGTGATCCAAATGGAATTGGGCCGGAGGTGATCGTTAAGGCCCTGACCTGCAGCGAGCTTCAAGGCTTATGCCAGCCTGTTGTTTTTGGCAGCGAGGAGGTCCTGGAGGAAGCTAAAAAAATTGTTGGCATGTCAAGTGTGTTTGATTTTGTCAAAGTTGGCGATTTTGACAGAGCGAGACTAAGACCGGGCAAACCTGACAAAAAGGCGGGAGAAGCCAGTCTTTCTTGCATAAGAGAGGCAGTTCGGTTTGCTTTAGAAAAGAAGATAGACGCCGTTGTTACAGCTCCGATAACTAAAGAATCAATCCACCTTGCAGGAGCAAAGTACCCCGGGCATACTGAGATGCTTCAAGAGCTAACAGGTGCAAAGCGGGTCGCAATGATGTTTGAGGGAGGGAGATTTCGGGTTGTGCTTGTGACGATTCACTGTGCCCTATCCGAGGTTCCTCGGTTGATCAATCAAGAGAAAATCCTTGCTACCATTGAGCTTACTCACGAATCTTTAATCAATCTCTTCGGCGAGCGAGAACCAAAAATAGTTGTTTGCGGCTTGAATCCCCATGCCGGAGAGGCAGGAGCGTTTGGGAACGAGGAAATTTTACATATAGCCCCTGCAATTATGAAAGCTAGAGAGAAGGGAATAGATGTTTCAGGACCGATGCCGGCAGATACTTTATTTTATTATGCCGCTCAAGGCAGATGGGATGCGGTTATTGCAATGTATCACGACCAGGGGTTAATTCCTTTTAAAATGCTCTCATTTGATGAGGGTGTTAATGTAACACTGGGTCTTCCGATTATTAGGACCTCTCCCGACCACGGCACAGCTTATGATATTGCGTGGAAGGGAAAGGCCAACCCATCTAGCATGATTGCTGCAATAAAGGTGGCGGTTAGTTTAGTCAAGAATAAAAAAGCGGGTCAGAGTACAAACTGAATTTATAGTGCCTTTATTTATTGTCACTTGCGAACACATTCGCGGAGCCTGCACTGAGAGAATCGAAGTGCTCAGTGTAAGCTCCGTGAAGCAATCACTTTTTTCGTTCATTTGTTATGTCGAACGCACGTGAGACATCTAGATTTCTCGTTTCACTCGAAATGACAGACTCAGCATCGGATTT
>JACPIY010000002.1 GCA_016187835.1 Deltaproteobacteria bacterium
CCGGTGAACTTGTTCGTACTGGAAATAAGCCGGTGTTAAAGTTGCCAGCTTCATTTCTTTATAAAGACACTTTTGAATATGCATTGAAAAAAATTAAGAAATTGAAACTCCAAATTTAGCGATTTTCACGCAGGATTCAGGATAATATATTATATCTCACAAATATTAAGAGAGTGTTAACACACTGTTAATGTTTGATAAAAATTAAACTCCCGAGTTAAAATGCGTATATTAGCGCTGGATGTAGGGACAAAAACGATTGGAATTGCCGTAAGCGATGAGCTTGGCATTGCCGCGCATGGTGTTACGACTATAAGGAGGACGGAGTCGAAGCGGGATCTTGAGGCGCTTCGTAAAATTATAGATGATTACAAACCGTCAGATATTTTGGTTGGCGTTCCTTATAATTCTGATGGCAGAGTTGGTAAAAGAGGGGAGGAGATATTGAAATTTGGGGAAGAAATAAAGGAGACGTTTTCTATTTCGGTTGAATTCTGGGATGAGAGTTTTTCTACGGTTAGCGCAGAAAAAATGCTTCTTGAAGCAGACCTCAGCAGAAGAAAAAGAAAGAAGATTATTGATAAAATGGCTGCGGTTTTTATACTTGAAGGGTATTTAGAAAGCAAAAGGCAGATGTCTCAGCCACGAGCTGACACAGATGAAGAGGAATAAAAATGAAAACGATGCAAGATGCACGATACAGGATACAAGATAAAATAAATCGTGCATCATGAATCCTGCATCATGTATCGTATAAAATCCTATGCCATACGTTAATCTAAACGGAATAAAGATATATTATGAAATCTACGGCGATGGATATCCTGTTGTTCTCATTGGAGGACTTGGCAGCCAGATTCAAAGCTGGGCTACGCAGATTCCTATTTATTCTAGGCATTTTCAAGTAATAGTTTTCGATAATCGAGGAATGGGAAGATCAGATAAACCAGATATGCCTTACACAACCGAGCTTATGGCAGATGACACAGCCATGCTCCTTAATACCCTCGGTATTGAATGTGCACATATCGCGGGAAAATCAATGGGTGGAATGATAGGGCAGTGGCTTGCCATAAAGTACCCTGAGAAGGTAAAGAAGCTGGTACTAGGCTGTACGTCTGCTTCACGTGACGAAGTTGGAAATGAGATTCTTAGAATGGGAAGGGAGATTGCAACAAAGGTCGGGGTGAAAACCGTGTGGCTTACGGCGCTTTTTTTGGGATATACGAGAGAGTATATAGAGAAGAATCTGAGCGCAATGAAGGAAACTTTAGCCACGGTTTCTGATAATCCCGAAGCGCTTACAGGCTACATTAGACAGAGCTTTGCTTGTGAAGCTCATAACACAAGGGATTTAGTGGGAAGGATTAAAGCGGCAACCCTTGTAATGCTTGGAGAGCATGATCTCATCGCTTCACCTAAGCGATCACGCGAGCTTGCGGAACTGATTTCAGGTGCGCGGCTTAAAGTGTTTAAAGGAGTCGGACACGGATTTTGGAGAGAAAGACAAGAGGAAGTAGATAGGTTGGTTTTGGGCTTTCTACTTGAAGGTTAGAATAATTATTTAGCCATTGATGAATACTAATCAGGTATTAGGTGTAGGGTGTTAGGTGCAATAATCAAGATTTATTCTGTCGGACAATGTCAGCACAATTTTCACCCTCTGTCAAAATTCTTAATGCTGGCACTCCTAGCGCTTCGATACCTCACAGCCAGTACTTAGCGAAGCCAAGTAATAAGGTCCGCGAAGGGTTTAGTTGTCATGCTGAATACTGAAATGAATTCAGCACAAGCTTGGTTCAGCATCCCATCTTTACAAAGGAGATCCCGAAACAAGTTCGGGATGACAGCTAAAAATCATGTTTTCTTAACCCAATTGTTCTAAGGCCTGTATTATAAAACTAGGTGAGACTTAGCTCCACATTGTCTGTTTGGTCAAATTTAGATTTTTACATCTAGGCTACATATTTCATTCGTGTTTATTCGTGTCAATTCGGGGCCAAGCTTATTGAAGTCGTTAATTAAGATTTCGCTTCTGTATAATTTGATTCCTTTTCTTTGAAGTTAGAGATATGATCTCTAGTCTTGTTTCTAAATTGTTAAGAATTTTTTCGCCTCTTTCCTGAACGTTGTCCTCTTCAAGGAGCTCTTGCTTTTCAAAAACATTGGAAACGATTAAGGAAGCGAGGGCATCTGTCATGTTTCCAAGTGTAAGCTCTGTGTCTATGTTTATTTTATGAGACTCCTGTTCTTTTCCAAGCATCCTGTTCCATCTTGAAATGAGTTCAGCTATACGTTCTCTATAGGCCTCCTCATTTGTCCCCTGTACATCCTCTAGGATTTTAACACGGGCGAGTCTGTATGGAAGGTCCTTTACAATTTCAAGAACCTTTACCCTTTTTAAGCCATAGAGAACTACGTTGAACTTTCCATCTTCAAGTGCTTCTGAACTAACGATTCTTCCCATGCATGCAACGCTATAAATTGGGGGATTTGCATAATAACTTTTTTCCCATTGGGGTTTTAAAAGCGCCATCCCTATAATCCGTTCATTATTTATAACGTCAGTTACCATCTGCCTATATCTTGGTTCAAATACATGAAGTGGAAGAAGGGTATGAGGAAAGAAAACAACCGTAGCTAGCGGGAAAAGAGGAATAATACCGGAAAAATTTTGAAGATTCATAACGTCTTTTAAGTCTAAAGTGACATTCGTCATTATTAATAGTATAACTCTTTATGCTTTGAACTTAAACCGCAAACAGCATTAAGCATAACACGGACGGTAAGTAAAGAGTGGTTTGGGTTTTATCGCTAACGAACAGACTTTGGCATAAGGGCTCAAGACAAAATCTGTAAAAATTTTCAGCTGGAAGAATTACTACCAGTTTTCGGTTCCCGGTTCTCCCTTAAAAGGTCCCATAATCTCGCTTGTGATCCAGCCGCCGTAGAGGCTTCCGGACTGAGGTTTTACAAGTTTCCCACCCACATAGCAGGCATCCATCTTTTGCGGATAAAAGGCCACATAATCCTTGATTGACTCGTATCCAGGTGTAGGTTCAGGATAAAACCATGCTGCGTTCTCAGCCCTTTTATCGCCCACAAGGACGGTATAATAGAATGCAACACCCTTCCATTCGCAAAACGTATTTTTCATAGTCTTTATAAGGCATTCCATTTTTATGTCTTTGGGCGGAATGTAATACACAGTGGGACTGCTCGTTTCTAATATCCTCTTGGCTTCGTACGTGTCTGCAATGACCACATTTTTAAAAAATTGCCTTGATATGCTTCTTGGAATCCTCGATGAGAGGAGGACGAGGATAATCCCAGACAGATTCTTGACCTGGTCCCGGTTCAATTCGTTTTGGTCTCATGATAAATATTTAGCCACGAGTAAACACGAATAATAAGGATGCAAGATGCATGATTCACAATACATAGTACATCTTGAATCTTGCATCCTGCATCTTGTATCGTGCTCAAAATTTTTATCGTACCGAAAGATACTGTACACTGAATTTATTTTCTTTATCCATCCAGACCTGTTCAACTTGAAAAAAATCAGAAACCGTGTCCTCGAACTCTTCAAGGGTATATTTATGGGAGTATTCAGTAAGTATGCTTTCACCTTTCTTGAAGGAAATTTCAGTGTCACCTAAAACAACAAGCTGATTTCTGAGGCTTATAAGATGCATCTCGATTCTTCCTTTCATTCTTGTCGTTATAAGCGGCCTCTAGGGTTTTTTTGTCTTTTTTAAGGTCAACTCCTATTAAAAGCCCGCTCTCCTTGCCTGCGCGTTTGGCAATCTGTTTGAGAAAATGTCTGGCATATTCCTGGGTAAAATTTCCAATTGTTGAACCGGGATAGTAGACAACCTTTCGTGAATAGGGGAAGTTGAAGGAGGGCAAAGAGAAGGGTTGGGTGTAATCCGCATATACGGGTACTATCTTGAGTCGAGGATAATCCTTTGCGAGTGTAGTAACTGATTTCATGAGATGTTCGGCGGAAATATCAATCGGCACATAGGCGGCAGGCTCTTTAAGGTGATTGAGCATTAGCCGTATCTTTGTACTGCTACCGCTACCCAATTCTATCAAAAGACATTTTTTGCCGAGGGCGTTCGAAATATCATCAATATATTCAGTCATGATCTCCATCTCGGTCCGGGTGAGATAATATTCCTCGAGTTCGCAGATCTCATCAAATAGCGACGAGCCTGTCTCATCGTAGAAGAGTTTGCACGGGAGTTCCTTCTGAGTTTTTGTTAACCCCTCGAGTACTTCGGCTAAAAGGTAATCTTCTTCTATTTCAAATTTTTGTATTGCCATTAGATTCTCATGCATCTTTGGCAAGCCTTATTCCCATGAATTGCCAGCGTGCGCTTGGTGTGAAGAAATTCCTATATGTTTTTCTAATATGAGATTTGGAAGTGGCACAGGAGCCGCCGCGAAGCACCATTTGATTGGCCATAAATTTCCCGTTGTATTCTCCAAGTGCACCCGGTAGGGTTTTGAATCCTGGATATGGAGTATAGGGACTGAGCGTCCACTCCCATACATCTCCAAACATCTGTAGGAGCGCACAATCAGATATTTCATCATCCAGAACAACCGGATGATAGTTACCGCTATCCACGAAATTTCCTTCTATTGGAAGTTTAGATGCGGCGATTTCCCATTCGGCTTCAGTCGGAAGCCTTGCACCTGCCCATCGCGCATAGGCATCTGCCTCATAGTAGCTCACGTGACACACGGGCTCGTTTGGATCTAGTTCACGCATGCCGGAAAGTGTAAAGTTCCACCAGTAGCCCTTTTTTTTCTCCCAGTAAAGTGGTGCCTTCCAGCGATTTGCTTCCACTGCATACCACCCATCGGATAGCCAGAGTTCCGGTCTTTCGTAAGCCCCATTTTCAATAAATGCCATATACTCACGGTTTGTCACAAGGCGTGGTGCTAGTTGGAACGACTCCACAAACTCCCTATGACGGGGGCATTCATTATCATAAGCAAAGCCAATTCCTTCGTGTCCTATCGAATAAATTCCCTCAGGAAATTCTACCCAGTTGATTTCTGATATGTAACGAGGTTTGGAGTTGTTATTTTTTATACTATTAAGGTATGCTGGACGAAGAGGATTTACCGAAAACACGTGTTTTATGTCCGTAACAATGAGTTCCTGGTGTTGTTGCTCATGATGAAGACCAATTTCAATTACTGAAGCGACCTTTTCCATTTGCGCTTCCTCGGCCCGTTCCAGAAATTTCAGCATGTTCTCGTCTACATAGCGCCTGTAGCGATACACTTCTTCTACTGTAGGTCTTGATAAAAGTCCGCGTTCCGGACGGGCATGTCTCTCTCCAGCCTGTACGTAATACGAATTAAAGAGATAGCTATACTGAGGGTGTGGGGATTCGTAATTCGGATTTACTTTCGAAAGTACGAATGTTTCAAAAAACCAGGTTGTATGAGCAAGGTGCCATTTCGTCGGGCTTACATCTGGCATGGACTGTATTACGTAATCTTCTGTGACCAGTGGTTTGCAAAGGAGTTCAGTAAAATTACGAACTTCCTTATAGTTTTTGGCGAGTGAAAGGTTGATTGATTCATTCTGGTTTTTTTCTTTGTTTTTTTTTGAGATTATTGTTTTAGGCTGCATCTATGATTACTCCTTAACATTTATACGGATTTCCTTTACAGAGCTAACATTATTGGGTTAATTATTTAAACATCCCAATACACCTTAAAACAAAGTGTATTAAAAGAGCAATTAAACTACTCGATATAAAAAAGTATAATAATATACGAAACTTTATCAAAAAAAGTTTTATGGAATGGCAACTTTTTAGTGTCACTTTCATCAATTGCAGTTGCGTTCTCAACATACAATTAACATAGCTAATTGGAATGCATTATCATGAAGCTTTTCATAAGCAAAACTTTGGTTTCAACTGGTTGACTAAAACCAAGATATAAAAACGGCAAGCAAGAAACCGATCTAACAGAATTACTAATAACTACTAAGCGCTAAAATACTACACTAAGCTCAGCCAATGTTGCATGGTTATCAACTTGAACTCTTTGCTCCAGCACTAATCGTAAAGTCCATTTAGTTAAGGGCCATTGGATGTTAATGTTTGGTACAAAGGCAGTCCCGTTATCTAAATCTGATCGGTGGTCGACGCGAGCACCTACTGAGAAAAACCTTATAGGAATGAACTCATTCTCCCAGCTAAATCTGAAACTCGTGTCTCCACTCTCACGTCCATATCCAAAGCCAATCGTAGAAAACAAGGGTCCGATATTGTAGACCCCAAGAACGCTTCCTGTTGACCTATCATCATCTACGAAAAGATTAGCCCCTATTGAACTCAACCCCCAACGGTAAAATGATTCGAAAAACACCCCCTTTGGATCAAATTCGAATTCAAAGCTTGCCTCATCTCTCGCCTCATCTGTAAGAGGTATCGAAAACTCCCCTGGGAAAGGTAAACTTATTATGTTAAACCATCCGTCGGCTGAATTTTCACCTTTGATTGTGTGATATCCAAGACCAATAGCCGGCGATCTGTTTGCTGGAGCGAATGATCGGAGTGAGGTTTTTCTTGGATTGCTACTCGGGTCCCCGGCAATGCTTGTACCAATTACTACGGGTGTAGAAAGGCCGAGCTTGAGGGAATCATCCACCTGATTAAGCAGTCGATACTGTCCTACCCTTAAAGTAAAGGGTTTTATGAATTCATAGTTAATGAACAAATCTTCAAATCTTCCACTTCTATCTCTTAAATCACCGTTGGACTCCGTCTCCAAGCTCACTACACGCCATTCTACAAAATAGCTAAATTTTTCACCAATTGGTCCTCCAGATATGACTTCCACTCTGTTTGGGAAAGTTTTTTCAAAATCCTTAGAATGCTCTAACTCTCCTCTTTCTGTAATCCACAGGGCAAATGGCCAAGTTCTATTTGTAGGATAGATTTCAGGGAGCCTATATCCGTTCGCGCGAAAGCCTTCCCCAAATTGATTAAGTTTGGGCGGTATTACATGACACGTGTTACATTGAAAGTCGTACTTACGCGCAAAATAAGGTATTCCATGTGAAATCGTTGAGATGGAAAGGAGAGCTATTACAGCAAGAATACTTAGGAAAGTCACCACCAGTGTTTTTTTCGATTTGGCCCTAAAGATAAGCACTTGTTTTTTCCTCCAGTATTTTTAATATCGTGAAGATTTGTCCTAAGATGTCACCAAAATTTTTAGTACACTATAAACTATTATTTAGGTTTGTCAAACTATAAATTAAGACTAATAAAAAATAATATTTTACTGTACTAAAAGAATAAGAGAGTGGAAAAAGATACTTAGAGAGATTTTTTTTAACCAAAAAGATTAATTTACGATATTCAAATGATTAGAAGTTATCTCATAAATAGCGGATAAGCGTGTTTTTCCCAGCAGTTAGATAACCATTACCTTAACTTATGAGATGAGTTCTAGTCAAAACTCAAACGGAGGAGAAGTGAGGATGATAGTGTTAGTCTCGTGACAGAAGTCGGATTTGGTTACTTTGTCAAACCGTGGTTTCAGCCGGTTGTCGAACTAGCTTACTTTTTTGAAAATCCTGATAACGAGGACAAGATCTCTTTCTTACCCTAACCGCGGGTTTTACTGCTTCTGTAAACGAGATGCTAACTATCATAATAGGTGTTTCACCCGATATATATACTGATAATACAGACAATGCGGTGGTTTTCTTAGCTGCTTTTACATTTCTTTTTTGAAGAATGTAAAAATTCTCGAACGGGAATATCTTATCTTGACAGGTTCTTAACATAGTCTATAATTTAGATTAGCCTAAAAATGAAATTAAACTTACTTTATAATTAACTTAGGATAATCAAATGATTAGTCCAACTAGTGGTGGTGACCCCAATAAACTTCGTTTTATATCTAAGCTTAGCTTGTTCCCAAGTATAAATGTCACTGTGGCTGATAAATCTCCTTTATTCTCAGATAAATAAGCTTGACAGATTTCTGTTAAAAGAATATATTTAGTTTTACCTAATTTTAATTTTAGGATAAATTAAGTAATGATAAAAATAGTTGAATTGGTGCTACCCAACTGGTTCAGAAGTAAGGTAGCTCAATGTGTCATTGAAACCGAGGTTCAAGAATAAATTGGAGGTAATGCAATGAGTAGGCACTTGTTCTCGTTGAAAATTTTATCGATGGTGTTTCTCTTAGCTCTAATTTCTTGTTCAACCGACGAAACCGGCGGTCAAACTGCTGACAAAACGGATAGCGATATTTCTAAAAGACCTATTCGCTAGTGCAGGAGATGCAAGGCTTTTAGCACAGGCGGACATAATTTTTTATAATGGCCTGCATCTAGAGGGAAAGATGAGTGATTTGTTTGAACAAATGCGTAAGCGGGGAATCAACACCATTGCAGTTACTGACGGAATTGACCGTTCTTTACTTCTGACTCCCCCTGAGTTTGAAGGAAACTATGACCCTCATGTCTGGTTCGATGTAACTCTATGGATGAAAGCGGTGGAAAAGGTTAGGAATGAGCTGATAAAAATGGACCCGGATAATTCCGATGTCTACAGAGAAAATGCCGAAACTTACTTAAAAGAGTTGGCTGAACTTCATAAGTATGTAAAAGCACAGGAAGAAAGTATGCTGAAAGAAAAAAGGGTACTTATTACCGCTCACGATGCTTTTAATTATTTTGGTCGAGCATACGGCTTTGAGGTGCGTGGTCTTCAAGGGATTAGTACTGCTACTGAGGTAGGAACCGCTGATGTGCAAGACCTGGCAAATTTTATTGTTGTGCGAAAGATTCCGGCCATTTTCGTTGAGTCATCCGTACCTCAGCGGTACATTGAGGCAGTGCAAGCGGCTGTAAAAGCAAAAGGTTTTGACGTTAAAATCGGAGGAGAGCTCTTCTCCGATGCAATGGGGAATCCCGGAACTCCAGAAGGAACCTACATCGGAATGGTTCGACATAACATTAACACAATTGTGAATGCTTTAAATGGCAAGGGGGAATCCTGAATGTCTTTATTTAAGAATATAAATAGAGGAGTCAAGATGAACCAGAATGCAATTGAAGTTGCTGACCTGACTGTTGCTTACCGAGATAAACCAGTGCTATGGGATGTTGATTTAACTGTTCCAATCGGTGTATTAATGGCAATAGTTGGGCCAAACGGTGCAGGAAAAACTACTCTGATTAAAGCTATACTTGGTCTAGTCAGTCCTGCTGCAGGTCAGGTTTTAATCTACGGTGAGCCTTATGAACGGCAAAGACGCTTGGTAGGCTATGTTCCTCAGCGTGGTAGTGTTGATTGGAATTTTCCTACAAATGTGGTGGACGTGGTTATGATGGGATGCTACGGAAAATTGGGATGGATTAGACGTCCGGGCCAACAGGAACGTAAAATGGTACTTGAAGCTCTTGAAAAGGTTGGGATGTCTGATTTTGCAGATCGTCAGATAAGCCAACTTTCTGGCGGACAACAGCAGCGAGTCTTTTTAGCTCGAGCATTGGTGCAGGATGCACAAATATACTTCATGGATGAACCGTTCCAGGGTGTGGACGCTACTACCGAAAGAGCTATTGTCACACTGTTACAAGAATTGCGAGCTGCCGGAAAGACACTTGTCGTTGTTCACCATGATCTGCAAACAGTTCCTGACTATTTTGACTGGGTAACTCTTCTGAATGTACGTCTCATCGCCAGTGGGCCTGTGGATGATGTATTTACAGAGAACAATCTGCGATTGACTTACGGCGGACGTGTGGCTTTCTTGAAACATAATGGCTACAAGGAAAAGACCAATTTAGAGCAAAGTGCCAAGCTCCGTGGAGTGTAAGATGGACTTATTAAGTTTGTTCAGAGACTTATTCCCGGACTATACCCTGCGGACGGTAGCGTTAGGTTCTGCTACCTTGGGAATTGTCAGTGGCGCACTTGGTGCATATGCAGTTCTCCGCAGGCAGAGCCTCTTAGGAGATGCTATGTCCCATGCCGCATTACCTGGTATTGCTCTTGCCTTTCTAATTACAGGCAGCAAAGAGACATTAGTACTTATTTTGGGTGCTGCCGCTGCTGGATGGATTGGTACTCTCTTGATAATGAGCATTGTTAATACTACACGGGTCAAATACGATAGCGCCTTGGGAATGGTGCTATCGGTTTTCTTTGGTTTTGGCATAGTGCTTCTGACTTTAATTCAAAAGAGGCCAGATGCCACTCAGGCCGGGTTAGATAACTTTCTCTTTGGACAGGCTGCTGCACTTCTTGAGCGAGATGTTATCACTATGGCTTCTATTGGGGCCATAGCTCTACTTGCTATGATGATTTTTTGGAAGGAATTCAAGCTCCTAAGCTTCGATCCAGACTTTGGAGCAAGCCTTGGTTTTCCAATGCGGTTTCTTGATATACTGCTGACTACACTTCTTGTGATTGCGATTGTAATCGGGTTACAAACGGTAGGAGTAGTTTTGATGAGTGCCATGGTCGTAGCTCCTGCCGCTGCTGCCAGGCAGTGGACTGACCGCCTCAGCCTCATGGTAGTGCTTTCTGCTCTTTTCGGTGCACTGGCGGGGATAAGTGGTGCTATGATAAGCAGTACTACTGCCCATCTCCCCACAGGATCTACTATAGTGTTATGTGTAAGTACAATTGTGGTGGTATCAATTCTTTTAGCACCCAATCGGGGACTGGCATGGAAATGGATCCGAAGCCATAGAAATAGTAGAAAGCTGAGGCTGGAAGCAGTATTGAGTGATCTCTATCTACTAACCCAACAGCACAAGAGCCCGGAATATGCGCATTCAACCTCGGTACTTCGTCTGATGAATACAAAACAGGGTGGAGTGGATCGGAGTTTGGAAGAACTAGAAGAGCGTGGCTTGGTACGTCGAGTTGATGATGGTAAGTGGGCACTAACACCGACTGGAATAAATGAGGCGGAGCGCCTGACTAGGATTTACAGGGAGAAAAATCTATGATTATTCAACACCTTGAGATTCAATTAATTGCCGCAGTAGTGGCTGTTGCCTGTGCACTACCAGGCAGTTTTTTGATTTTACGTCGTATGGCCATGATGAGTGATGCCATCAGTCATGCAATACTATTAGGAATAGTGCTTGCTTTTTTCGTAGTTCATGATCTTTCTTCTCCTCTTCTCATAATTTCTGCAGCCTTGACTGGTTTAATCACAGTTAGCTTGGTGGAAATACTGAACCGTACAGGGCTAGTACGGGAGGACGCAGCTATTGGACTTGTATTTCCAGTGCTGTTTAGCATTGGAGTCATTCTCATCTCTCGTTATGCCGGAGATGTACATCTTGATACCGATGCCGTTTTATTAGGTGAGCTGGCTTTTGCTCCATTTGATCGACTTATAATATGGGGACATGATA
>JACPIY010000005.1 GCA_016187835.1 Deltaproteobacteria bacterium
AGATCAGAGTTAACTCCGCCGGAAGTTCGGGTGGAGGCATTTACAACTTTGAAGGCACGGTAAGCCTGACCAACTGCGATGTCAGCGATAATAGCGCCATTGAGGGTGGCGGTATTTCCAACAACGGCACGTTAACGGTGAGCAAAAGCACATTTAGGAATAATAAAATTAGAAACGGTGCTGGCATTTTCCACAGTATAGGCACATTGACCGTTACCAACAGCACTGTCAGCGATAATCTAGCCCGAGGCAACGGTGGCGGCATTTTTATATTGGATGGCACGGCAAGCTTAAACTACGTGACCATGGCGGGCAATGTCGCCGATGCCGACGGTAACGGCTCCGGCGACGGAGGAGGTATCTTTAACGCCGGCTTCGGCACGGTTAACATAAAGAACACTATACTCGCCCTGAATACAGACCTCGGTGGGCAAGCCCCAGACTGTAGGGGAGAGTTGACCTCCCAGGGCCACAACCTGGTAGGGAACGATGAGGGTTGCACGTTTATCGATGCGAACGGTGACCAGGTGGGTAACGATGCCAACCCGATTGATCCCCTGATTACTCAACTTCAGAACAATAGCAGTGGTAACGGCTTCACCCAGACACACGCCCTGCTTGCCGGCAGCCCAGCGATTGACGCGAGCACAAACAACGGTTGTCTATTCACTGACCAGCGAGATTTTGTCCGGCCAGCGGATGGTAATAACAACGGCGTTGCCATATGCGACATCGGTGCGTTTGAGCGCTCGGCTAAACCTGTTTGTGATGTTAATCTTTTTGGAGCTCCTCGCGCTGCCACAATCGTTGGTACTGCGGGGGATAACGTTATTGACGGTACTGCTGGTCGTGACAGAATCCACGGTTTGGGCGGCAACGACACCATAAGGGGCCTTGGCGACGATGATATTATCTGTGGCGGCACGGGCAACGACCCCAACCTGAGCGGCGGCGGCGGAGTTGATGTTCTGATTGGTGGGGATGGCACTGACACGCTAAACGGGAACGGCAACAATGATATTCTAAGCGGTGGTCTCGGCAACGACACACTGAACGGCAATAATGGCAACGACACTCTGCTTGGCGACCGCGACGACGATACGCTAAATGGGGGGGACGGTAATGATGATGAATGTGACGGAGGCGACCACGTTAACGGCGATACTGCCACGAACTGCGAGACTGTTACAAATGTTCCTTGAAAATGGTGGTAACGGGTAACTGTAGGGTCAGACCTAAGTGTCTGCCCTAATAAAGGGCAAACACGTAGTGGATGGGACGTAGCGCCGATGAAATTGCATCCGAGTATGACCTTACTTTGGCTGATGTCTATGCAGTGCTTGCCTAGTATTATGACCACCGACTTGAGATTGATGAAGCGATTATAGAAGGGCTTTTTATCGTATTAAGCATGTTGTACTGAAAGCATTATTTTTCCAAATTATCGTCCACAGAATAAAGAAGTCCTAAATTCAAGTCAAGACTTATAAGATTTGGATAAATTCGGATGAACAAACACAATTTTTATCATCATTATATGAAATTATATATAAGACCTCTACTACATGAGACCGCTAAGTCGGAGGAAAAAAGATGAATAGATTGTTTTTCTCTACAGTTAACTTAGTAATACTTTTTTTTGCCTGTGTCTCATATGCCGGCGATTCAGATCTTGCAAATCCATATGTAGCAAACTATCCGTTTAAAAGTGCTGTCATCCACTACACTATCAAAGACGAGTATGGTCACGGTGGTAAAATTTCTAAAGGCACGGAGATAGTCTATATAAAAGGCGATAAGCTTGCGAAAGTAACAAAAATGGCTGTACCCGATCCTAAGGGAAAGGATAAGATCAAGAATATAGAAACTCTACAGATTTTTGCTCCTGATTATGTGTATATGGTTGATTTAGTTGGAAAAACAGGGATAAAGATAGATAACTCCAAAAAATATACAAAGCCTGCCTACGATAGTCTGTCGGTAGAAGAGAAAAAGGCCTTTCATAAGAGAATGGAGAAAAGAGGAATTGTCTCTTTAGACCTACTCGGTCTAGGAAAGAAAGTAGGCACAGATACCATCTTAGGGCGACAGTGCGATGTATACCAATCGGGAGAAGAATTAAGTCCTGAGAAATTATCAGAGGCATTAGAAGTAGAGGGCGGAGAAGCCCCCTCTTATATGAAGAGCTGGATTTGGAGAACAGCTAAAATCCCACTTAAGATTATAACAGAGGGGCTAGGGTGGTCTAATGAACTAATTGCAACAAAGATAGAAGAAAACGTAAAAATCCCAGATAGCCGGTTTACAGTGCCCTCTGATATAAAGGTTACTTACGATAAAGAAAAATCGGAATTTGCAAAGCAAGAAGCCCTAGTAAGATTCGAACTTTATAAGACCGGCAAGCCAATGGTGGTTAAGATGAAGCTAAAGAGAGAAGAGATAAAGCCTAAAGGAAATTCCAAGGCGAGTGAGTCGAACCAAAAGGGTCAGGAAAACCAAAAGTGAAACAAACGAATTACAGTCAAAAGGTAGGGTGGAGGAGGGAAAGGAGCTTGTGGCCTGTCCCCTAAAAGCTCGAGCAAAATCACAAACCATTCCTTGGTTACAGGGAGAGATTTTTTCGGATAAGAATAATCCCACGGTTATGCCGCTCGAAACAACAGGTGGTGAGGGCATTTTCCTCGCTATCTCGAATCATTTCGCTACGAAAAGCAAGGTTCACCAGTTGACAAGGCTTTTGTAATTCGTGATGCTGATAACAAAGAGCCCGCTAGATTATTGGAAGAAATGCAAAGCAAAATTTCAGGTAGAACTTATCCTTTTGAGGTCAAGCCTATAATCATTGTCCAAGAGCTTGAAACATGGCTTCTTGCTGATGAGGAAGCAATCTCTAAGGTCACGCGGACAACTGTACCTAGAGTTAAAGGAAATCTCGAGTGTATCACGAACCCTAAAGAAAAACTTAAACATATACTTTTTAATGCAAAAGTGCTCTATACTGATGAAGTAGCTAGAGAAATCGCAAAAGAATCAGACCTATCTAAAATAGAAAATCGTTGTCCGGGATTTAAGAAATTTCGTCAAGCCGTTATTGATTGTTAGCAGTTTAAGTACAAGTCAGACAAGATACAAAGCTTTATCCTAATAAACAATCATTGCAACTTCTCCTCAGTCAAGCTTCCCTCCAGCATAGGGATAGGTGAAGCATGGTGGTGAATTATAAACCAGCGAGAACCGTGATGCTCAAATATGTTTGTTGTCTGAGCCAGACTCTTATGAACCTGGTCTTTAACTATATGGGTTATATGTTCAATGCAAGTAAGCCATGCTAGGTTCCCAGATATTTCCATATTAATATTTGAAATCTGAATTTTTGCTGGACCTCCCGAATCAAATATATTTTTCCAACTCCGCTTTATTGTCTCCCAGCCTAAAAGCATAGGCCAAGCAGGATGAACGCATTTTGCCCTTGAGTCCTTTATCCAGACCTCTTCCATTAAAGCCAGGTCTCCATTCTCAAGAGCAAGATAGAAACTTTCATTCACTTTAAGCACGTCCTCAAATTGTTCGGACATAAAACCTCCTGCATAAAGAAGCAGCCAGAAGTCAGAAGCCAGAAGAATATTTGCTGACCTCTAACTTCTGAATTCCGGCTTCTGAATTCTTATATTCGTTTAAAATTGAAACTATTTCTTCCCTGACCATAGGATCGGATTCAACATCAAGAAGATTTGACAGGGTTTCATAAGAATCCTCTCCTTCAAGCTTCCGTAAAGCCCATACGGCATGAGCCCTAACCAATGGGTCCTTATCCTCTAGGCACTTTTTAATGTGTGGAATAAAATCTCTTTCTCCCGAATTTCCCATAGCGACTAAAGCGTTCCTAATAAATCCTCTTCTTTTCACTCTCTTTACAGGAGTTCCTTTAAATATCATTCTAAAATCTTCTTCAGTTAATTGTGCAATGGAAGAAAGATCAGGATTGTATAAACCCCCCCTCGGCTGAAATGAGGATTCATGGGTTACTTTCGCTCTTCTATTCCAGGGACAAACATCCTGACAGATGTCACAACCATAGATGTTGTTTCCAACCTTGTCTCTTAGTTCCAGCGGAATTTTTTCTCTCAGTTCTATGGTGAGATATGAGATACATAGCCTTGAATCGAGAACATAAGGATGTAGAAGCGCTCCAGTCGGGCAGGCATCAATACAACGCGTGCATGTGCCACATCTATCGGGAACGGGACTGTCATAGTCGAGCTCAAGGCTTGTTATTATCTCTCCGATAAAAATCCAAGAGCCGATTTGTTGGTTTATGAGACACGTGTTTTTGCCAAACCATCCTATTCCCGAATATTTTCCATAAACTCTGTCAAGAACAGGCCCCGTGTCTACATAAAAACGGGACTTTAGATCCTCAGGGGTTATTTTTTTAATAAAACCCAGAAGAAGCGAAAGCTTACCTTTGACAATCTCATGGTAATCATCACCCCATGCGTAGCGGGAAATCCACCCCTTTGTTTTATCGGTCTCATTAATCGAATACGGATAATCGGTATTGTAATTCAGGCCGCAACATATAACTGATTTTGCCTCTGGAAGTACGTTCTTAATATTTTCTCTTTTTTCGGGTTCCCTTTCCATATACTTCATCTCACCTGCAAAACCTCTTGCAAGCCACTCTTTGTAAAACTGGTTTTCAGGAAAGGAATCAACGGGCGATATACCCACTAAATCAAAACCTATTTCCAAGGCTTTCTCTTTAATGGATTTGGTAAGGTTTAATGTATCCACAAAAATTATTTTATCATAGTGCCTATTCGATGGCGAATTATTTGAACTCAAGGCAAAGTTAAGGGATTTAATATCAATTCGAGGAATGGATTCTTAATGTTATTGTAGCCTACTATTGTGCTTTGACATGACCTTTGAGAAATGGAGCCGTTTGGAATCTATTTCTTAAAAGGTATAAAATATCAATTTGTTAGCCACGGAGGACAAGGAGTTTAAAGAGGTTTAATTTATAAAATCTTTCTCTGTGATCTCTGTGTGCTCCGTGGCTGAAAATTTGACTTATATCGAACTCGCGCTAACTACCCTTCATCCGAAAATAGCTTTATAAATTCCTCTGCCGAAGCGGGAGGAGTTTGGGCAACCTTCATATTTTCTTTTACGTGGTTTAAGTCGCTCATCCCCACAAGGGCGGTAGTGATTCCTGGGGTCGAACGAACAAACTGAAGAGCGCGCTGTGCATCGGTTTCAAATCCCTTCAAGCATTCTCCTATAAAATCAGGGAGGTTTCTTGAGAGTTGGCTTTGAAGTAGTGATGAGCTGGCAATAACTGTAACTCCAAGCCTACGTGCGGCTTCAAGTACGGAAGTAATCTCTCCATCAACGCTTTGATTCTTTACAGTTAGAGCCTCGGGCATTGCCAGGTTATAAGGGAGTTGAATCACTTTAAAATGGTGGCTTTCTCCAGCCACCCATTTTGCAATGTTTGCGAGTTCTTCTAGAGACAAATAACCGGCTGAATTTTTATCTTGACGGTAACCGTTCCATGTAGCTGTGCCATACATACTAATTTTCCCCTCTGAGACTTTTCGTTCCAAAAGCTCAAAAGCCGCCCTTATACGTTTATGAAACTCCTCTCTTGATACTTTCCCAAGCTGCTCTTCTGGGTTATGAAGGTAGTAAATGTCAATGCACTGAAGACGGAGATTCTTAAGACTGCGCTCAAGCTGATTTTCAATATAATTTGGAGCCATGCAGTGGCTTCCCCCAACTATATCTTCAGGTTGAGCAATACCAGGCTTTATAAAGGTTTCAATAAAATATGCTCTTATGTCTCTCGGAGGTGCACCGTCAAAAGGGATATAACCCCCCTTTGTGGCAATAACTATCTCATCACGAGAGATTTTACCTTCTTCGAATAAAATTTCGAGTGCCGCTCCGATTGAGCGTTCACTCCTCTGAAACCTGTAATTAATGGCAGTGTCAATTTTATTGCAGCCAAGCTCTACGGCATTGATTACCGCGTTTCGATATTTAATGTCGGTTACATCATCGTAGTTCCCCAGATAAGAACCAAATCCGATTGTTGACATCCATAATCCATGAGCTTCTCTAAAGTGTTCTTGGGCAAGCGTATTTTTGAATCTGATTTTATAACGTGCTGTTCCTTCATTGGTTGCGTTATAGCTCATAAACTGCCCCAGCTTGGTTTTCACTATTCTACCTGAATACCGAATTTCTAGTGAAGAAAGGCTCTTATGGGTTTCTAAAGAATCTATTGATAGCTCTTAGGCAGAGTTACAAGACGTACAACTCCACCTTGCAGAATGGCTAACCAATCTACAATACAAAACTATAGAAAGCAGTGTAACATTTCAATTTACTCTACTTTCTTAAATTCAGCCAAGGATTTTACTTTTCCGAGAATTGCTACAGGGAATTTCTCAGAAAGAAGGTAAATCAGTACTATTGTTTAACCTTAGCAACTTTGCTTGCCTGAAGTCCCTTAGGACCCTGTACTACTTCAAACTCCACAGCATCACCCTCTGCAAGGGTTTTGAAGCCTGAATCTTGAATAGCACTGTAATGAACAAATACGTCCTTACCATCATCTTGCTGAATGAACCCGTAACCTTTGGATTCATTAAACCACTTTACTTTACCTCTTTGCAAATCCGTGCCTCCTAATATATTGATTTTCTAAATATTGCATGCTTTTTTTGCTTTGTCAAATTTGTTTGTTTAAGTTATCTATTGCTCTATTTCTATTGACAATCGATGGTCTTCTATTTAGCCTAATCCTAAAATCCATTGATTTAACAACAAAATTTGAGGAGGTATTATAGCAATGGCAGAGGAAAGACCAGGTGCAGTTACTATGAAAGGTAACCCCGTAACATTAGTTGGTCCTGAAATTAAAGTGGGCGATAAAGCCCCAATGTTTAGTGCTCTCAAAGCCATCGGGTCTCCCATTACTCTTGATGATCTTAAAGGTAAGGTTAAGGTCTTTAATGTGGTTGTATCGGTGGATACCCCTGTTTGTGATGCTCAAACAAGGCGTTTTAATGAAGAGGCTGCCAAGCTACCGGCTGATTTGGAGATTCATACTGTAAGTATGGATCTTCCATTTGCACAGAGTCGCTTTTGTAGTGCCGCAGGTATTGATAAGGTGAAGAATATCTCGGATTACAAAGATGCTTCTTTTGGCGAAGCGTACGGGATTTTGATAAAAGAATTTCGTCTTCTTGGTAGAGCTATATTCGTAGTGGACAAAAATGATACGGTTCAGTATGTTGAATACGTTAAAGAAGTAACACAGCACCCTGACTACGATTCAGCGCTTGCTGCCATCGAGAAATTAGTCTAAAAGCATACTAAGGAGCCCTAAATCTGAAAGGCTCCTTCCTTACCTAACAAGCTTCTTTATCAAGTCGAATGGGTTAAAAACTTTAAATATCCAACCTTAGTGTGTATTATTAATGAAGAAAATAATAGTTAAACTTTTGGGAGGGTAAAATGGGACTAGGCAATATGTTCTCAAAGCTATTCAAAAAGGAAAATGGAAAAGGTTCTAGTGCAGTGACTGATGAGGGCGGGCTTCATGGTACGATAGATATTGCTAATAAAGTAGAGAGTCCAAGGACTGAAAATATACATAAGCTTCAGACTCGTAACATTGAAGAAACTGCTATCCAGGCGACTCAATCTGAGGACAAAGTAGAGGATATCCAAACAGAAGATGAAGCTTACCAGAAGTTGCAAACCGAAGAGGCTGCTCCCGGTGCTGAAGCGGTTACTGAAGAGAAAATCCTGGAGATACTTAGCGATATATACGACCCGGAGATTCCTATAGACATTGTAAATCTTGGCCTCATTTATGGTGTCAACATCGAAAACGGAAGTGTTAATGTAAAAATGACTCTGACATCTCCGGGCTGTCCCACGGCAGGTCAGATGGTTCAAGAAGCGCAGATGCTTATAGAAGAACTTCCGGGAGTAAAAGAAGTAAAGGTTGAGGTTGTTTGGGACCCACCCTGGGACCCAAGTAAAATGAGTGACGAAGCAAAGAAAGCTTTAGGATATATGTGATAAAGCAAGCCGCAGATTCCAAATCACAAATCACAAACAATTTAAAATAAGCTTGGAATTGATCTTAATTCGTTTGTAATTTAGAATTCACCGTTTCGGATTTGTTTGTAGTTTGATGCTTGAGATTTGAGCATTTGTTCGATGTTTGGCCATTGGAGTTTGTTCATCTGAAGGAGGTTCTTAGCATGCCGGAGATGCCTGGGATAAGGGATAAGGCTCCTGATATTGAAGCTGAAACCTATGGTGGAGAGAAGATAAAACTCAGTGATTTTGCAAACAAAAAAACGGTGGTTCTCTACTTTTATCCGAAAGACAACACTCCGGGCTGCACTAAGGAGGCGTGTTCAATGAGGGACGGAATGAAGGAACTAGAAAAACTAGGTATTCAGGTTTTGGGAATAAGCACCGACAGTGTTAAATCTCATGAGGGCTTCAGGGATAAATACAATCTAAATTTTCCGCTCCTAAGCGACAAGAGCAAAAATATTATCAAAACTTATGGAGTTGAGAGCGAGCATGGTTCGGCAAGACGAGTTACTTTTCTTATAGATAAATCAGGCGTTATCAGACATATTTGGGAGAAAGTTAATACCTCTAAACACGCTGAAGAGGTGGCTGAGAAGGTAAGAGAGCTCGGTTTGTGAACTATAAAGCCACTAATTGACACGAATAAGCACGAATAAAAGAAATTTGCGAAAAATCATTTGCTTAGTGTAAATTCGTGTTCATTCGTGGCTAAATCTAATTTCTACAATGTCTAGTTTTCTAAAAGGAATCTTTGTTACAGGCACGGATACGGGTGTAGGAAAGACGGTAGCATCTGCCGCGCTTGCCTGGACTTTAAGGCAGTCCGGTAAAAAAGTTGTTGTGATGAAGCCCGTTCAAACCGGAACGGATTCGGCCGGACTCATGGATATTGAATTTGTTCAAAAAGTAATGGGTACGAATTATCCAATCGAAGAGGTTTGTCCCTATCGTTTCCCTCACCCTCTTGCACCTTCCGTTGCTGCAAGCTTTGTGGGTGAAAAAATAGATTTAGAAAAGATAAAATCTGCTTTTTACAAACTTAGTTCAACTCAAGATACCGTGATTGTAGAAGGTGCGGGAGGTTTGCTTGTCCCAATCACCGACGATTATCTAATGTCCGATTTGGCTTTTGACCTAAAGCTTCCCCTTATTATAGTTTCCCGCCCCAGCCTTGGAACTTTAAATCACACGCTTCTTACAGTAGAGTCTGCAAGATCGAGAAAACTGGAAGTGCTTGGAATAGTCATAAACCAATTTCCTCCCAACCCTGATGTTGCTGAGAGCACGAATCCAGAGCTTATTATCAAGATGACTGGAGAATCGCTTCTTGGCGTTTTCCCTTCTGATCCTGAAATTTCTGTGGAGGAGGGGAGGATGGGAAATCTCAGGGATTTCGCGAATTCTTCCTTCTCACCTGAGCTTGGTGGTAGTTTTGTGGTTGATGAATTTTTATCCAAGCTGAGATTAAAAACCGGGTAGCACACCAGTCTTGCTGGTGTGCAGTTGTGAGGTCATGAGGAAGACCCGGCCTGCCGGTGTGAAACATCTATTGACTCTGGAACAAATCAAACACAATAAAAACTCCACTAAGGTTTTGTTTTTACCTCAAACTTAAGCTAACCTAGGGGTGACCCGCTGGGTCGTTTCTAATTATTAAGGACGTTTTCTCTCAAAGTAGTAAGGAACCTTGACAGATTTCTTGACTATGATATACATACTAGGCATTTTCTTGTAATCAGCCTTATCTTTCCAGAAAATGCATTCCGGATTAAAGAGAGATGAGAAGACCAATCACAATCTTGTCGTTTGTTCTGCTTCCAATCCTTATTCTACTCGGCTTGTATTTTTATCCGATTTATCCCACTGCTGAAAGTAGCATTAAGGGTCCAACACAGCCAATTCTTTTTAGCCATAAGATTCATGCAGGAGACAATCAAATCGCTTGTCAATACTGCCATAGCTATGTTGCAATATCCCCTTGGGCGGGCATACCTTCGGTGCAGAAATGTATGGGTTGCCACTCCCAGGTTGCGGGGCGGGATGTGGAATACCAATACGATGGAAAGAAGATAAACATTAAGAAAGAAATTCAGAAGGTTAAAGAGTATTGGGATAAAAAGACCCCTATTCCCTGGGTAAAAGTCCATTTCCTGCCTCAGCATGCTCATTTCACCCACAAACGGCACATTCTTCGAGGATTTGAATGTAAAACCTGCCATGGAGCGGTAGAGGAAATGGACGTGGTTCAAAAGGTAAATAGACTTGAGATGGGTTGGTGCGTTGGCTGCCATACGAAAAACGCAAAGGATGAAGAAGAACTAACGCGACTCAAGGATTGTTTGACCTGTCATTATTAATTGGAGGAAAAAATGTCTGATGGTAAAAAGGGCGGGATAAAAAGAAGGGATTTCCTTAAAATCATCGGAGTAGCCGGTGGTACTGCTGTTGTCACTGGGGGGTGCTCTCCCGAACCCGTAGAGCAAATAATCCCTTATGTTATTCCCCCGGATGATATTATTCCCGGTATTCCCAAGTGGTATGCAAGCACCTGTACCGAATGTCCCTCGGGTTGTGGGGTTCTCGTTAAAAACCGCGAAGGAAGGGCGATAAAGATTGAAGGGAATCCTCTCAGTCCTATTAACTCAGGAAGCCTTTGTGCCCGTGGACAGGCCGCACTTCAGGGGCTTTATAATCCCGATCGTATTCGTGGCCCTCTTAGCAGAAACTCCTCCGGCAAACTTCAACCGATAAGCTGGGATAATGCTGAAAAGGCGCTCCTTGAAAAAATACAAGAAATCCAGAAGCAGGGTAAAGGGAATAAGATAGTTTTCCTGACAAACCACATTACGGGGAGTTTTGGTAACCTCATAGATAAATGGCTGGGTGCGCTTGGTGGCGGAAGGCATATAGTTTATGAAACGTTTGCCCACGAGCCAATGAAAGAAGCAAATCGAATTGCTTTTGGTACGGATAAAATTCCAACCTACCATATAGAAAAGACAAAGTATCTTCTATCGTTTGGTGCGGATTTCCTCGAAACCTGGCTTTCACCTACAGAATATGCAAAGAAGTTTAGCCATTCCCATAGCTACAACAATAAAGCAATGGGAAAGCTTGTTCAGGTGGAACCCAGGGTTTCGCTTACAGGCGCGAATGCCGATGAATGGGTAGCAATAAAGCCGGGAACAGAGGCTTTTCTTGCACTTGGGATTGCCAATGTGATTATAAGCGAAGGTCTAGTCACAAATAGTGAAGCCGGCAAATTAAAAGGTCTCCTTGCCAATTATCCTCCTGATAAAGTTTCCTCAATCACAGATGTTCCAGAGGAGACTATAAAGCGTATTGCAAAGGAATTCGTGGAGTTAGGTCCAAGCCTGGCGATTGGTGGTGGTACGGCAACTACTTCTTCTAATGCAACTCAGACGCTTGTCGCTATAAATATCCTGAACTATTTAGCTGGAAATATTGGAGAGACGGTAAATTTCGGAGAGTCTCTAACTATTTCTCAGGTAAGCTCTTTCAAAGAGGTTGCATCTTTTGTTGACTCGATGTCCAAAGGAGAGGTTGAGCTTTTACTGATCTACAACGTAAACCCCGCCTTTACTTTGCCAGAATCTCTCAAATTTGAAGAGGCTATTAAGAAAGTTCCCTTTGTCGTGAGCTTCTCAAGCTTTTTGGATGAGACGACTGAACAGGCAGCTCTTGTTCTTCCCGACCATACAACGATTGAGAGGTGGGGTGACCTCACCCCCAGAGAGGGTGTTTATGGATTGATTCAACCCGTTATGTCTCCTGTATTTAGCACGAAGGCCACAGGCGATGTGATTCTCTCCATAAGCAATCAAGTAGATGGCATAAAAGACCAGTTCACCTGGAAAACCTTTTATGATTACCTGAGGGATTCCTGGAAAAACGAGTTTCAGCCGAAACTCGCCCCAGAGAAGGACTTTGAGACCTTCTGGAATGAGGCGGTGCAGGGTGGAGGGCTATTCATGCAGGTTGAGTCTCCTCAGGTTCAGCTTTCAGACGGGGTGGCAGCGGTTCAGTTTACTGAACCTAGGTTTCAAGGAGAGGGGGATATGTACTTCGTTTCTTATCCCTCGTCGAGGTATTACGATGGAAGAGGGGCAAACAAGCCCTGGCTTCAGGAGCTTCCCGACCCTATTACCACTGCAGTCTGGGATTCTTGGGCAGAGATTCATCCCAACACTGCAAAGAAATTGGGAGTTAAAGAAGGTGATTTTCTATCAATTGAATCGCCTTATGGGAAGATTGAGGCACAGGCTTTCATATATAAAGGTATAAGACCCGATACCGTCGCCGTTCCTCTGGGACTTGGGCACAGGAGCTACGGAAGATATGCAGAAAAAAGAGGAGTAAATCCAATTGCAATTCTTCCTGTTGCTACCGATGAAATCTCAGGTGGTTTTGCCTGGCTTTCAACTAAGGTCAAGGTCTCAAAGACTGGCAAGTGGGAGAAACTTGTTAAAGCCCAAATGAGTATGTCTCAAGGAGATAGAGCGATTGCCCAGGCCGTGACTTTAAAAGAGATCCAGAACGGTCTACACGGAGAAGAGCACCATGAAGAACCCGATATCTACCCACCCCACAAACACATAAAGCATCGTTGGGGAATGTCAATAGACCTTTCAAAGTGTACAGGATGCGGAGCATGTGTAACTGCGTGCTATGCGGAAAACAACGTTGCCATAGTGGGGAAGGAGCAGGTTTCTAGAGGGCGATATATGGGTTGGATTAGAATCGACAGGTTTTTTGAGGATGATAGTGAAGACGGAGCAGGCACGAGATTTCTCCCGATGCTTTGTCAGCACTGCGATAATGCCCCGTGTGAGCCGGTATGTCCTGTTTATGCAACCTATCACAACTATGAAGGACTTAACGTCATGGTCTATAACCGTTGCGTGGGGACAAGGTATTGTTCAAACAACTGCACATACAAAGTTAGAAAGTTCAACTGGTTTAGCTATAAGTGGCCCGAGCCGCTCAACTGGCAACTGAACCCCGATGTTACGGTAAGAAGCGTGGGGGTTATGGAAAAGTGTACGTTCTGCTCTCAGAGAATAATTTTCGCTAAGGATAATGCAAAAGATGAGGGAAGGGACGTAAGGGATGGTGAAGTTACACCGGCATGCGCGCAGGCCTGCCCGTCTAAGGCAATCGTTTTTGGCAACTTAATGGACCCTGAGAGCAATGTGTCCCGTCTTTCAAAAAACGAAAGGGGATACCATGTGTTACAAGAGATTAACACAAAGCCGTCAATTACTTATCTAAAAAAAGTAAAATGGGATAAGGCATAATGAACCAGGAAACGACAATAACTTACTCAAAGGTAAATCGTGATATAATAAAAATGCTTGATAAGCCTTCCAGCAAGTGGTTGGCTCTTTTTTTGTTTGATCTGGCTGTTCTTGGAATTGGTTTATTCTGTTTCATTTACCAGGTTTATACAGGGTTAGGAGTTACTGGATATAGTCATCCCGTTTTTTGGGCTGTATATATTTCCAATTTTGTTTTCTGGGTGGGAATTGCACACTCCGGAACTCTAATCTCCGCCATTCTTTTTCTGTTTAGAGCCAGGTTCAGGATATCCATCTACCGTATTTCCGAAGCAATGACAGTTTTCGCCGTTGCGACCGCGGGTCTTTTCCCTCTTATACACCTTGGAAGGGTGTGGAATTTCTACTGGCTTTTCCCTTATCCAAACCAGCGCGAACTCTGGATAAATTTCAAATCCCCTCTCATATGGGACGTTTTTGCGGTAAGCACTTATGCTACTGTAAGCACCGTTTTCTTCTTTGTGGGAATGATTCCTGATCTTGCCGCGATAAGAGACAGGGTATTGGAAAAACCAAGAAAAATTCTTTATACGATATTATCCCTCGGCTGGAAGGGATCAAACTGGGAGTGGTTGCACTATACAAGGGCGTATCTATACTTTGCAGCTTTCGCGACGCCCCTTGTTATTTCGGTCCACAGCGTCGTGTCCTGGGACTTTGCTATGGCAAATACTCCCGGATGGCATACGACTATATTCCCTCCTTATTTCGTTGCAGGGGCGATTTTCTCTGGACTTGCATTGGTGATTACTCTGGTTGTTCCAATCCGTATAATATTTCGGCTTGAAGAGTATATAACTATTGCGCACTTTGAGGCTATGGCAAAGATGATTATTCTTACCTCTCTTATTGTTGCCTATGCCTACATAGTAGAGCCTATTATGTCATGGTACAGCGGAAGTCCACACGAGTGGGGACAGGTCGTCTTTAGAGCCACAGGTCCTTACGCGCCTTTTTACTGGCTCATGGTCTTTTGTAATGTTGTGGTTCCCTTACTTCTCTGGTTCAAAAAGATCCGTACAAATATAAAAGCTCTATTTATAATATCTCTTTTTATAAACATCGGGATGTGGTTTGAGAGATTTAACATTATTGTCATCTCTCTCTCACACGAATTTGAGCCCGGTGCTTGGGGTTTTTATAAGGTTTCTTTGGTTGAACTGGGAATTACTGCGGGAAGCTTTGCATGGTTTTTCATGTTTTTCTTGATATTTATAAAGACTCTTCCCGCGCTTTCCATTTCCGAATTAAAAGAGATTTTACCGGCACCTACCAAGGAGGCAAAATCAGAATGAAAAGCGATCAAGGCGTGATGGGGATTTTTTCTTATGTTGATTCCACTATTCATACAATAAAGAAACTTAAGAAAGAAGGCTACGGTAATTTACGCGCGTTTTCTCCAGTTCCCAACCATCAGATTGAAGAAGAGCTTAAAGAACATGAAAGTCCAGTACGGTTTTTTACTCTTACTGGGGGAACTTTAGGTGCCATCTGTGGGCTTGGATTTACAGTTTTCACTTCTCTGGCTTGGCCTATCATGACAAGCTCAAAGCCCATAGTTTCACTTCCTCCTTTTATGCTAATCGTATACGAACTTACGATTCTCTTGGGAGTACTTTCAACTCTTATAGGTCTTTTTATAAATGCACGTTTGAGAAGGAATGCGCCGGCAGCCATGTATGATCCAAGATTTTCTGAAGACAAGTTTGGTGTTTTGGTTGGTTGTTCAAAAGAAGATGTTAGAAAGGTGGAAGAAATATTAAAATCGTCGGGAGCCGAAGATATTAAGTTTGAAGGAATATAAACCGATTTTGGATTACGGAATGCGGATAGCTGATGTGAGTTTAATTTCGAAATCCGGAATCTCCAATCCGCAATCGGAAGGGAGGTAAAACTGGTTTGCTTAGGAGATCGAAAAAATATTTCTTGCTTATAGCTTTGATAGCTTTAGGAGCCATACAGGTTTTTGGTATGCCCTGGTCTGACGATATGTTTCAGCAACCCTCAATCCATCCCTATGAAATGCCTCTTTTGTTTCCATCAACATCTGTTGCTACTGATGGGACTGGGATAAAGCCTGCTCCAAGAGAAAATTTTGAGGTGATAACCGAGAACCCAACACAACCAACTGAGGCTTCTTTGCAAAAGGGTGAGAAAGTATTTGAAACTTTCTGTGCCGCTTGCCATGGAGTGGCAGGAAAGGGAGACGGGCCTGTTATAAAGAGAGGATTTTACCCCGTTGATCTTACTGCTCCCGGGACTCAGGGGAGAACTGACGGATACATTTATGCCTATATCAGGTATGGAGGAAAGGTTATGATGCCAAGCTATCGTGAGAGCATATCTTCTGACGAGGCTTGGGATATCGTGAATTTTGTAAGGAAGCTTCAAGGCAAACTCAATACGACAGAGGAGAACAATAAATAAGATGGATGAGAGAGTTAGGGAAGAAATTCTTTCAAAAAGACCAGAGCTTCCAAAATTGCTCCTTTTGGTTCTTCTTTTGCTTGTTGGTATAGGCATTCTTACATTTGTTTCTCGCGTAATGGGGCCTAATGCCAAAGAGGCTTGGCAGATTTATCTTGTGAATTTTATCTTCTGGACCGGAGTTGCGCAGGCAGGGGTTATATTTTCCTGCGCTCTTCGCCTAACTTCAGGAAGATGGGGAAGGCCGCTTCTAAGGATTAGTGAAGGACTCGGATCATTTGTTCCGGTATCTTTCATCCTCCTTATGATTCTCCTCTTTGTTGGCAAAGATTATGTTCTTCCGTATGCTACGGAGCATTATCATCATCCCAAGGATGTATGGCTGAATATGTCTTTTGTTGCAGGGAGAAACATAATCGGTTTTCTCCTTCTCTTCACACTAAGCTTCATTTATCTTTACTATTCGCTCAGGCAGGATTTGGGGGGGATTGGGAATAAAGTTTCAGGAATATGTGGATGGATTGCATCGGGCTGGAAAGGTGAGGAAGAGAGAAAGGAATGCTGGAATAAGCTAATTAAACTCGCTCCTGCTGTTGCCATTATTTATGCGGTTGTGCTTAGCGTTATTGCCTGGGATTTTATGATGTCACTTGATCACAATTGGTTTAGCACACTGTTTGGTCCTTACTATTTTATTGCGAGTTTGTTAGCCGCAATGGGTGCAACGATTATTCTTTCCACGTTTGTTAGAAAGCACCTCCATCTACAGGACTATATAACCCAGTTCCAGTACTATGATATTGGTAAACTCTTTCTGGCTTTTTCAATGTTCTGGGTTTATCTAATGTTTTCACAATTCCTCGCTATCTGGTATGCAAACATGCCTGAAGAAACGGGATTCGTTATTGCGCGTGTTAGGGTAGAGCCGTTTAAGACGCTTTCTTGGGTTGTGCTTTCCTGCTGCTTCTTTTTCCCCTTTATCTCGCTAATTCCGAGGACTAACAAGGTAGTTGCTCCAATACTTGTGTCTATAGCCTCTGTTTCTTTTATAGGTTTGTGGTTGGAGAAGTTTGTTCTGGTTATGCCTTCTTTTTCTCCAGAGATCAGTTTTGGTTTGACACAGATTCTTATCACACTCGGTTTTGTTGCTGCGTTTATTCTCACGTTCTTACTTTTTATAAGAACGTTTCCAATTATCCCTGTTGGAGACCCGCTCTTTAGCGGAAAGGCTGACTCCCATCACTCAGGAGGACATTAATGGAAGATAATGAGAACTTAGAGAAAATCACTCAACTCGTTGTGGTCGGTATTGTTGTTGGAGTATTAGGTTTTATACTCACAATAGCAACGGTGGCTTTATTCGGCCCCCATCTACCTCACTTTTTGAAAGGACTTCCCTGGGGAGTGGGTTGATCCTTATCAATTGGGTTTATCTATCCCTCTGTTAATTATTTTATGCTAGCTCAAAGTGTGTTGTCTTTAAAGTAGGAAATGACCATCCGACATATTCAACAGTATTTCATCTTTTGAAACACACCTGACCAAAATTCCATATAATTTTTCGAGAATTAAAGACTTGTTGTAGATAGATTAGATAGCGGACCGAATTTATGGCCGTTTTAATTCACGGAAACAAATTCGGGCAAGCAAGCTTTGCGGCCATGTAATAGATGTTATAATTGTAACAAATATTACATAGGTATTAAGATGAAATGGCTTTTCCTTATTTACCATTTGCAAACGCAAAACTCCAGTGAGCGTGTCAGGGTATGGCGGCTCGTAAAAAAGATAGGTGCGGTACTTTATCGAAATTCGGTTTATGTTCTTCCATATAGTGAAGAAAGGCTGGAGGATTTCCAGTGGTTATGTCAGCAAATTAAGGACTCAAAAGGAGAAGCGTCTATTTTTGTCTCAGAATCACGTGATGAAACTGAAAATCAAATCCTCCTTAGTCTCTTTGAACGAAGCAGAGAAGAAGAGTATTCAGCCGTTCTTAGATCGGCTGAGGAGTTATTGGAACGCATTCGTATCGAAAAGGAAAAGCAGAAACCTTCTGAGCTACTTTTGAAGAAATTTATCAGGGAAGCAAAGCAACTTGACGATTCGTTTAATGAAGTAGAAAGGGTTGATTTCTTCTCCGTTCCCTTCGCGAATGAGGTACGTACTTTACTCGAACTTATTAGAAACCATCTTAGCTTTACTGAAATGAAGCAAAAGTTCCTAGCTCCGGCCAAAAATTATTCTCGGAAAGCATTCCGGAGAAAAGTTTGGGCAACACGTGAGCATATTCATATTGACCGTCTTTGTTCAGCCTGGCTTATCCTTCGTTTTATTGACCCACAGGCAAAGTTTCTCTTTGCTCCAGAATCAAAGTTGCCTAAAGGTGCCATTCCTTATGACACCTTTGGTGCTGAGTTCAGTCATCATGGTGATGACTGTACATTTGAGACACTTTTGAAATCCTTTCAACTTAAGGACAAGTCACTCGCCGCTATTGCTGAAATAGTTCACGACATTGACATGAAGGATAATAAATTCGGTCGTCCAGAGTCAGAAGGGCTTAATGCTGTTGTTCGTGCACTTTCTGCTTTTCTTAAAGACGACCACAAGGTAGTCGAAATCGGCTCTACAATTCTTGATGCTCTATACGCGTATTTCTCAACAGCAAAACAGAAAAGGAAATGATCGAATGAAGTGTGAACTTGTTTTTCTCAATAAAGAGATTGATCCTATCATGTCAAAGCTCTTACCGATCTTTAAAATTCGGAGGAGAACCTTATCATGAATCCTACTTCTAAAGAAATATTTCTCAACAAACCCGATACGCATAAGCACTCTATAACATTTCGGGAGGCATTCTGGGTATGGGTCAAAGTCGCTATCTACAGTTTTGGTGGACCAGCGGGTCAGATAGCTGTAATGCACAGTATTCTCGTGGAAGAAAAGCGCTGGATCAGCGAAAACCGTTTTCTGCACGCCCTTAACTATTGCATGCTGTTGCCCGGTCCCGAGGCTCAACAGCTTGCCACATATATCGGATGGTTGTTGCATAAGACCATTGGAGGACTCACTGCCGGAATTCTTTTTGTTCTGCCGGGTGTTGTTTCCATATTGGTTTTAAGCATCCTTTACGCCGGATTTCAGGATACAACATTTGTGCAAGCACTCTTCTTTGGACTTAAGCCTGCTGTTATGGCCGTAGTTGTAGAAGCCGTAGTTCGCATTGGCAGGCGTGCGCTTAAAAACGAGGTTATGGTTACCCTGGCCGGATTGGCCTTTATTGCGATATTTTTCTTCGACATTCCGTTTCCTCTGATAGTTTTTTCAGCAGGAGTGATTGGGTATGTTGGAGGAAAGTTTCGGGAAGATAAATTTTACGTAATCAAAGGGCATGAGCCAAAGGCTGAGGGTGAGCGAACTAAAGATGATTTTTTCATCACCGATGCCATTGGAGCACATACTCAGCCCTCTCTGGGGCGTTCTCTGCGAGTGCTTGTCATTTGTTTATTGCTCTGGTTCAGTCCGCTGATTCTTTTGGCATTAGCCTTTGGTGTGGGAAGCGTTTATGTGACAGAGGGCGTCTTCTTTAGTAAGACTGCTGTGGTCACATTTGGAGGTGCATACGCGGTCTTGGCTTATATCGCACAACAGGCGGTGAATACCTACGGGTGGTTGAAACCAGGTGAGATGCTTGATGGTCTCGGAATGGCTGAGACTACTCCTGGACCTTTAATTATGGTAGTACAGTTTGTAGGTTTCATGGGGGCGTACCGAAATCCTGGCTCACTCGATCCGATGCTATCCGGTATAATAGGTTCGATGGTTACCACATGGGTCACATTTGTCCCCTGCTTTTTATGGATTTTTCTTGGAGCGCCGTATATCGAGTATCTCCGAGGGAACAAATCTTTGAGCACTGCGCTTTCTGCGATAACGGCGGCTGTAGTAGGGGTTATTTTGAATCTTGCTGTCTGGTTTTCCTTACACACCGTGTTTGGCACGGTAAATGAAATCCATACGCTGGGCATGCGTCTTCAGGTTCCCGTTTGGCAGAGTCTGAATATAGTTTCCGTGTTGATTGCGATAGGTGCTTTTGTTGTTTTGTTCCGTTACAAGTTGAGTATGATTACAACTCTGGCAGTTAGCGCTGCCTCTGGTCTACTTTATAACCTGATACTTAGGTAGTTAGTTATAATCAATTGCGTAATTTTGCATAAAAATAATTTGAACTTATATAAAAATGCAAGGCTTTTGTCACGGGTAGGGGCGCCATTCCTTCGTCTTACTCAGGACAGGCTTGGCGCGACTCGCGGCTAGAAGCCGCTCCTACATAGCATAAAATAAAAGAGGTGACAAAAGCTGAAATGGATTACACGTGAACGCGTAAAGATAGATCGGGTAGCCTGTCCTTGGCTCATAAAGAAATTTGTTGATTCAGAGGCGGAGTTTCTGTTTGTTCCAGCAGATAAAGTAAGCGAAGTTGCTGAGCGTGAAGGAGCTATTCCGTTTGATGTCTCCGGCGTGGAACTGGGGCATCATGAAGGCAAATGCAGTTTTGAAGCCATAGTAGAAAAATACGGGATTGAGGATTCGGCAATCCATCTGTTAGCCAAGATAGTACATGGAGCGGACGTTTCAAAAGACCTTTACAACCGACCTGAAGCTCCCGGACTAAAAGCCATAGCAGAAGGGTTTAGACATTTGGGCTTGAAAGATGACTACGAGATTCTAGAAAAGGAATTTATTGTTTACGACGCCCTGTATGCCTACTGCAGGCAGAAGGTAGAGGAGGAGCAAAGATGAGATATTAGCATCGGAACCCCTTCTTGTTATACTAATGGTTAAAAGGACACTATAACTATATGGCAAACATAATAACTGTAATCTCACTTCAAAAATCACTTTTGGAGAAGGCTGAAGCACTTGCACGTGAAATGAAAGTCTCACGCAGTCGCTTATTGGCGCTCGCATTGGAAGACTTTATTCACCGCCATCAGAACCAACGATTGCTCGAGCAGATCAATGCCGCCTACGAGGATTTTCCCGACACAGTAGAAAAAGACCTACGTCGTAAAATGCGCCGACACCATCGTCGGATTGTAGAGAGAGAATGGTAATCAATCAAGGCGACATCTTCTGGGTTGACCTTGGCACCCCTTCTGGCTCAGGACCTGGCTACCGCCACCCCCCATGTTGTAATCCAGAACAATGTATTTAATCGCAGTAGAATTAACACGGTTGTTATTTGCGCGTTGACATCAAACCTCAAACGTGCCGCTGTACCGGGGAATGTCCTCCTCAAAAAGGGAGAAGCCAATCTGCCAAAGCAGAGTGTGGTAAATACTTCTCAGATTTTCACAGTGGACAAAAATCAGTTGAACGAAAAGATTGGTGCCCTTTCGACAAGGCGAGTTCGTGAAATTCTCGATGGAATTGGATTACTCATAGAACCACGTGAACCGGAATAAAAGTGTGTTCTTGATCGTTTAGAGCAAAAGAATACAAATTCGACAGAAGCAAATGCGATTTATTTCATGGAATGTGGGAAGGAGAGTAGGCCGACTTCCTGATCAGATAAAAGCTCTGAAGAAATGTCAGCCGGATGTCATTGCATTACAGGAAGTCACTCAGTCCACAGCCTCATTATTTTTCAAGATACTTCCGACAATTGGATTATATAACATTGCTAACAGTACTAGTTTAGCTCAGGACAAAGAGATTCTCAAAGGGTCTAGCCGTTACGGAGAATTAATTGCTTCACGTTGGCCTCTAAGTTCAATACCTCCTACGAGTTTTCACATTCCGTGGCCAGAACGTGTACTATCTGTTGAGATAAATAGTCCCGTTGGGTTGATTGAGTGCCACACAACTCATATTCCACCTGGAACTTCAAACGGATGGATTAAGTAGAAACGCTAGAAGGAATATGCAACCGTCTTGCGATTCCAAACACCAAACTTCGTATTCTCTGCGGAGATTTTAACACCCCGAAGGAAGAAACCCAAAACGGTCAGGTAGTAACTTGGGCTGAGCGTCGGAAGAAGAATGGTGAAATTGTTCTTGTTCCTAATCGAGGGAAGCGTTGGGATGCGGCTGAAAGAAATGTACTCTTGTGCTTAAAGGAATTTGATCTTTCAGATGTATACCGATCCCTATACGGATACAAGGTTCAGGACTACAGTTGGTAAACCAATAACAAGGGTGTTCGAATTAGTCGGAGATTTGACCATGTCTTTGCATCTCAAGCCCTCAAACCGGTCTCGTGTAGGTACCTTGGATCACTTACAGAAGAGGGTCTGAGCGATCATTCTCCGATTAAAGTTGAATTTCGACTCTAAAGTTATTTAGCTTGTTTTAAAAGGAGGTAAAAATCATGCTCCGTACACGTCTATGTGATTTGCTTGGGATAGAGTTTCCAATCATCTGTGCTCCGATGGGATTCGTAACCGGTCCGGAGTTGGCGGCGGCGGTGAGTAATGCAGGCGGATTGGGAATCATGTCTTTTAGTGGGAATCCGCCCGAGGCTTTACGACAAGAAATCCGTCGTCTCCGAGAAATGACTGATAAACCGTTTGGTGTTAACTTGTTACTGCATTACCCAGTAGAAGACCATATTGCTGTATGTCTTGAGGAGTGTATCCCGATCCTGTCTTTCTTTTGGGGCGATCCGTCCCCATACGTCGAATCGGCACACGCTGCAGGAATCAAAGTATTCCATCAGATTGGGTCTGTTGAGGCTGCACAAAAAGCAGTCAAGGCAGGTGTGGACGTAATCATAGCGCAAGGAGTAGAAGCTGGTGGTCATATAGAAGGCGAGGTAACTACGTTGGCTATTGTGCCTCGCGTTGTTGAGGCTGTTTCCCCCACACCAGTCGTTGCGTCTGGAGGTATTGCCGATGCCCGCGGGCTCGTAGCGGCTTTGGCGCTCGGAGCAGAGGCAGTTGCAATCGGTACCCTATATCTGGCGGCAACAGAGTCAAATTCCCATTCGATTTACAAACAGAAAGTTTTGGCGGCGAGTGAAAAAGATACGGTACGCACAACACTTTTTGGGCATGGCTGGCCTAATGCTCCAGATCGTACACTGAGAACACCGTTTGTTGAGGAGTGGTTGAGTCAGGAGGAACGTGGCAATGAATCGCGCCCAGATGAGCCGATAATTGGAGAGACGCGAATTGCTGGTGAGCCAGTGCCGGTCCAACGTTTCAGGGGATTTCCACCGAGCAAGGATGTAACCGGCGACATTGAGTCAATGAACTTCCTCATGGGTCAGGGCGTAGGACTGGTACACGAAATCAAACCAGCCGCCACGATTGTAAAAGAGCTAGTAGAAGGAGCACAGCAAATCATCCGGGAACGGCTTAATGGATTTCTGACTTGATGATAGTTAGCCTGGAAGATCATCTATGCCGATATTGTAGTTTCATATCGAAAGGCGAATTCTCAAAGAGCTCTCACTTTAACTATTCTTATTAAAAGCAAAATTTGTTATAATGGGCGTCAGACAGCTTGGAAAAAATTAAGCAAATATGAATACCGATTTAACTTTTATCACAAACGAAAGAGATAAAAACCTGTTAGAAAGATTTAAAGTCCTGATAAAAGATACTAAATTTTTTGACGGGTTGGTTATTTCTATACGAGCGGCTTTCATGCACTATATAAGTCATTAGAGCACTCAGAGAAAATCAGAATTCTGATCGGTATTAATACCAATAGACAAGCTTATGAATTAATTAAGAGTTCTAGGAAGTTAGAGCAAAACTCTTTTCAGCTTTCTCATGCAGAAGTAAAAGAAAACTTCTCTGATGAGGTTGCTGAGGAAATGGAGAGTTCAGAAGATAATAGTAGTGTTGAAGAGGGTATAAACAAGTTTATTGAATGGTTAAACAATTCAAAGTCTCAAGAACCCACTAAAAAACCAAAGATGGATATAAGAGCCTATCCTTCGGGGAACATACATTCAAAGCTCTACACTATGACTTTTGTTGAGGGAGACCGGGATACTGGAAGGGTGATTACGGGTCCCAGTAATTTTACGCAAGCGGGTTTGGTAGATAACCTCGAATTCAACGTTGAGCTTAAAAACAGAGCCGACTATGAGTTTGCTCTAAGCAGTTTTAATGAACTTTGGGGGAATTCGATTGATGTTTCTGAAAGATATATAGAAACGATTAGAAAAAGGACATGGCTAAACGAGGATGTTACACCGTACGAACTATACCTTAAGTTTCTTTATGAATACTTTCGTGACGATTTAAGGGAGTCCCTGGAGCTATCTTATGATTACCTTCCCGAAAATTTCCTTAAGCTTGAATATCAGGAGCAGGCCGTTTTAAACGCAAGAAGAATTGTAGACGAATACGGAGGGGTATTTATTTCCGACGTTGTGGGTCTCGGTAAAACGTACATTGCCGCAATGTTGGGTCAGCATTTAGACGGTAGGAATCTTGTCATCGCTCCCCCGGCCTTGTTGGATATGAACAAACCCGGCTCATGGCCGAATGTATTTTATGATTTTAATGTGTCTGCTAAGTTTGAATCAATTGGCAAACTCGACCAGTTACTAGAAGAAGGTACGGATAGATATAAGAACGTTTTTATAGATGAAGCTCATCGTTTCCGTACCGAAACTACCATAAGCTACGAAGAATTAGCCCGTATTTGTCGAGGGAAAAGAGTAATTTTAGTATCTGCAACCCCTTTCAATAATCATCCCAGAGACATATTAAGTCAGATAAAGCTATTCCAAAAAGCAAGAAATAGCACGATACCGGGGATAAAGGATTTAGAGAAATTCTTCAATGATCTTGAAAAAAGGTTGAAAGGGTTAGATAGGAAAAGAGACTATGAAGAATATATGGAAACTGCAAAGCAAAATGCCAAGGAAGTTAGAGAAAAGGTCTTAAAATATTTGATGGTAAAAAGGACAAGGGGGGAGATTAAAAAATATTTTTCTGAAGACTTAGCAAAGCAGAAATTAAAATTCCCGGAAGTTGCCGATCCTGAGCCTGTCTTTTATGAATTTGATGACAATTTAGACAGAGTCTTTATTCGTACAATTGAACTCATAACCAAGAGTTTTACCTATGCCCGTTACAAACCTCTTATGTATCTTAAACAGGACATAACCCAACCTGAAAGGCTCGCACAGGAAAATTTAGGAAAGTTTATGAAGATACTTCTTGTAAAAAGGCTTGAGAGTAGCTTTCATGCTTTTAAGGAAACTGTAAGAAGATTTATTAAATACTACGATACATTCATAAAAGCTTACGATAGTGGCTACATATATCTCAGTAAAAAATATTCTAATCAGATTTTTGAATTGCTTGAAGAAGGTGAAGATGAAATTATTGAGGAATTAATCTCAAAAGAACTAGCCACAAGATACGATTCTGATAAATTCGATCCAAAGCTAAAGGAAGACTTAGAAAAAGATGTAAAGATTCTTAAAGAGATTCAAACTCTCTGGTCTGGTATAAAAAAAGACCCCAAATTAGATAAGTTTATCGAAATCCTCTCCAAAGACCCTGTCTTAAAAAAGAACAAATTAATAATCTTCTCCGAATCAAAAGAGACAGTTGACTATTTAAAGGAAAATTTAGAGAAACACATTGGCAATATTGTTTTATCCTTTCATGGTCAAGCTTCCGAGGCCGTAAAGGAAGACGTAATCAAAAACTTTGATGCAAGGATCAAAAATCCTAGAAGCGATTTTAGAATTCTAGTTACGACTGAGATACTCTCAGAGGGTGTTAACCTTCATCAATCGAACGTGGTTATAAACTACGACATCCCCTGGAATCCTACACGGGTTATTCAAAGGGTGGGACGAGTAAACCGTGTTGATACAAAATTCAGTAAAATCTATGTTTATAATTTTTTTCCAACTGTTCAATCAAATGATGAGATTAAATTGAAAGAAGCGGCGGAGGCAAAAATACATGCCTTCATCGAGATGCTAGGTTCCGACGCAAGGCTTCTTTCAGAAGGAGAGCCAATTAAGTCTTTTGAGCTTTTTAATAGGCTAAATTCAAAGATGTTTGTTTCGGGTGAAGAGGAGATAGGGGAAAGCGAACTTAAATACTATAAGTTCATCCGGGATATACAGCAAAAGAATCATGAGCTATTTAAAAAGATTAAGCAGGTTCCTAAGAAGGCAAGGACTGCAAAGAAATTTAATGTAGAGAAAAACAGCTTACTTACCTTCTTCCGAAAAGGAAAGTTAAGAAAATTCTACCTATCATACGGAAATGAAACGGAGGAATTTGATTTTCTTGATGCTGCAAAAATTTTAGACTCTGAGCCTGATACAAAAAGAGAATCAATACATAGAGAAGATTACTATTCTTATCTTGAGCAAAACAAGAAGGCATTTGAGAACGATACAATTGAATAGGAGAGAGAATTAAAGGGAAGGGGCGGAAGAGACAGTCCTATGATTGTTTTACACGTCTTGAGGTCAAATCAAGTAAAAGAGTTTAAGGGTTTTACTGAGGACGACGAAATATATATATAGAAAGTAATTAAGCTCCTAACAGAAGGCGGTTTACCGAAACAAACAACAAAGAAGCTGGCTAAAGCTTTATACGGAGAGACCAATCCCCTAAAGGTACTTGCAAAGTTAAAAACTAATGTTTCCGGTGAGTTCTTTAAAGAAACTTTAGCAGAAAGCGCCGCACAGACTTTTGGTCCTCGAGAGGTCATACTTTCGGAGTATTTGATAAGGGATTAATGACACTTTAACATGGAAATTATGCAAGGGTTTCTTCTGGTTATAGTATTTCTAAATCTTTCCAGATGTTACCAAATAATATCGAATCCGGCTGAATACTACTCGTTAGTCATGCTGAACCCTTCGATCCCTCAGGGTAAACTCCGTGAAGCATCTCCACCTTTAATTCCTAGATTCTTCGCTTCGCTCAGAATGACATACGTACACTAATTAACCGGATTTGATATAACTTGGTGTGACCCATGAGCAAATTCATTGAAAAAACCTTAGAGAACACATTTGAAAGTGAATTTAACCTCGATAAATTTAAAAGTTTTATTAATCACCTATTTAATGGTTTTAACTTCAGCGGTCAGCATAAACTAAATCATCTACTGAGTAGCGATGAAAGCAAGTTTATTAACAATTTCTCATACCTCGGAAACTTTACTGATTCTGAAAATGAATCAATTGACGTTCTTGTAGTAGAACTCCACTCGGGCAGAACTGTAGAACGTGCCAGGGCTCTTCAGAGAAATTTTATTGGAAGATACTTGAAAGCGAATTTAGCTAAAGCAAGTAACGCCCTTGTTGCTTTCTATTCAGATGACAGTCCTGACTGGCGACTATCATGAATAAAAATAGAAACGAGGCTTACAGAGAAGGGTGTAAAGGTAGAAATCGGGACTCCACCTAAGAGATACTCTTTTCTAGTAGGAAAATATGAACCCAGCCACACGGCTAAAAAGCAGTTACTCCCTCTAATCAAGGAAGAGAAACGAGAAAAAATCCTAATCTCAGAGCTTGAAAAAGCATTCAGCGTTGAAAAGGTTACGAAGGAATTTTATGAAGAGATTGCAATAAAGTTCACGGAACTTGTTGGTGGTGAAAGAAGAATCAGGTCGAGGAGAATCGAGGAAAAAGGCAATCTAAAGCTTCCATATACGAATGATGATACCATAAAAAAAGAGTTTACGGTTCGCTTGATAGGCCGTCTTCTTTTCTGCTGGTTTCTAAAGAAAAAAACATCCTATAGTAATGGACTTCCCCTCATTCCCCAGACAATCCTCTCATCCGAGGCCGTTGAACAATATAAAAATTACTATCATACGATTTTAGAGCCTCTATTTTTTGAGGTATTGAATACGCCTGTTGATAAACGCAAGAAAGAATTCAAAGTTGATCCATGGGCAAGCATACCTTTTCTCAACGGCGGTCTTTTTGAACCTCATCTTCACGACTTTTACGAGCCTGGTGCTTTGGGTGTATCCAAACACATAAACACGCTCAAAATCCCCGACATCTGGTTTAAAGAGTTATTTGAAGTCTTTGAAACGTATAACTTCACAATTGATGAAAACACCTCAATTGATATTGACCTCTCCGTTGACCCGGAGATGCTGGGAAGGATTTTTGGAAACCTCCTTGCCGAGATAAACCCTGAGACCGGAGAGACGGCGAGGAAAGCAACGGGGAGTTATTACACGCCAAGGCCAATTGTTGAGTACATGGTTGATGAAAGCCTAAAGCAGTATCTTATAACCCAAACTGGAATTTCCGAAGATAAATTATCAAGGCTGATTTCATACGGTGATACAGAGACAGAGTTAACGGAATCGGAAAAAGACTCGATAATTGATGCTCTCGATCGGCTTAAAATCATTGACCCTGCCTGTGGAAGTGGTGCGTTCCCTATGGGAATACTCCAGAAGATGCTCCTTATACTTCAGAGAATAGACCCCGAATCTAAGAAATGGCTTTCAAAGAAGCTGGAAAAGATAGAGAGCAAGGTTTTAAGAGATGAGGCAGAGAGGAAATTAAAAAATGAGAATTGGGACTATGTGCATAAACTTGGCATTATCCAGAGTTCTATCTACGGTGTTGATATTCAACCAATAGCAACAGAAATCTCAAAACTGAGGTTTTTCCATTCATTGATTGTTGATGAAAAAGTTGATGATACCAAACCCAATAGAGGAGTTGAGCCTCTTCCGAATTTGGAATTTAAGTTTGTATGTGCCAACAGTTTGATTGGACTTCCTACATCAGACGGTGGTTTTTCCGAATCTCCCAAGGACATTAAAAGCCTTAGAAATCTTAGAGAGTCTTATTTTACGAGTTATGGGGATGAAAAAAGGAGAATAGAAAGGGAGTTCATAGAAACTCAGAAAAGAATGTTTGAACATGCTATAAACTGGGGAGCAAAAGATACCCAAACCCTCAGGCTCTCTCAGTGGAATCCTTTCTCCAACGAACCTTCACCCTGGTTTGACCCAGAATGGATGTTTGGGGTAAGGGATGGGTTTAATGTGGTGATTGCAAATCCGCCTTATTTGAGGGTTGACGATATTAATCCTTTAAGCAGAGAAAAATATAAATACCATTTTAAAACGGCGGTTGGGAAATATGATCTGTATTACCTTTTTTTCGAAAAGGCTTTTTTATTGTTAAATAAAGTGGGAATTTGTGTGTTTATTTCCCCCAATAAATTTTGTGCCGCATCATCTGCTGAAAACCTTAGGGAAATCATACTTAATTCCATTAGTTCAGGTGAAATATTAAGCACCTCTCAGCTTAAAATTTTTGAATCGGCATCCAATTACCCAATAATTTCGATATTAGAATTTAGAGAGCCAAGAACCAGAAACTTTACCGTTAGGCAGGCCGAAAGCCTTCAACTCTTATACAGTATAAATTCAAAAAATAGCTACAGTGCGGGAATAAGGGATTTTGATATTTTCCCTTACAAAGTCATCCCAATCAACATACCACAAAACACATTTATACTGATTAAAAGGCTTTTTTCTGAATCTTTCTTGTTAGGAGACTTACTTAATATCAGTGAAGGCTTGCGTATTCCAAAAAAATTAGAATCAGAATCTAAACAAGATTTTGAGATAGCAAAGCAGTACCAATTTTCTAAATATTCAGATATAAAACCGGGATCTTATATTTCCTCGAAGAATCTTTCAAAGGTTATATCAAATACTTCTGATAGATACGAGAAAATATTTCAAGAAAAAATTCTGATTGCTGAGGATGCACTGCAAATAAGTGCAACTTTAGATGTTGATTTTAGAATACCACAAGGCGGGGTTTACTTTGCTACAAGTAAAACTAACAGTTTTGAATTAAAATTTTTACTGGGTCTGCTTAATTCTTACCTCCTATCTTATATATATGAAGTCCTATATGCAGGAATGCATATGGGGGGTGGATATCTAAGGTATAGGTCTATCTTTCTAGAAGGCCTTCCAATACCCAAAAAACTATTCAATTCAGGTGATAAGATGCAAACAACTGTTATGAATCTAGTTGACCGAATCCTATCAATCACCAAAAACAACCATTACCTCGAAAGCTCCACCAAACAAGCCAAGGTCAAAGAATACGAACGCCAGATTGACCAGATGGTATATGAACTCTACGGGTTGACAGATGAGGAGATTAGGATTGTAGAGGGGAAAAGGTAATTCGGGATGGTAGGGGCGAGGCATGCCTCGCCCCTACAGAGGCACAAACCGGATTAGGAGAGATAGACGGGAGTAAAAATGATGTTTAATCCAGAGAAACACCACCGTCATTCAATACGCCTGAAGGATTATGATTATTCTCAGGCGGGGGCATATTTTGTAACAATCTGTGCATGGAACAGGGAATGTGCGTTTGGGGAAATTATAGATGGAGAGATGCAGTTGAATGAATGGGGTGAGGTTGTGGCATTATGTTGGGATGAAATACCGATTCATTTTCCGAATGTTGAATTGGATGCGTTTGTTATAATGCCGAATCACGTGCACGGAATTATCATTATTCCCGATTCGGTAGAGGCGAGGCATGCCTCGCCCTTACAACAAAAAACAGAAATTCCGCGTGGTATAAAACGAAAATCATTGGGTGCCATTGTGGGTTCATTCAAATCCGCAACAACCAAACGCATCAACCAAATACGTTCCAATCCTGGTGCGCCAGTATGGCAGAGGAATTATTACGAGCATATAATTCGTGATGAAGAGGATTTACACGACATACTGGAATACATAGCCGGTAACCCAGTTAAGTGGGGAGAGGATGAGGAGAATCCTGATAAAATTGTAAGAGCGTAGATTGGACTGAATCTGAAACTCTACAGCCTCACACCGGAGGAGATTGAGATTGTGGAGGGAGAGAGGAAGGACAAAATAGTAAGTTAACAAGAGCCGATTCCTTCATCTTGCTAATCCTTTCTCAACTTTGTATCCTATTGTCAGGGAGATTAGCTATGACCATTACGGATCGGATTGAAATCAATCCAAAGGTTATGATGGGCAAACCCGTTATTCGCGGCACAAGGATCACTGTTGAACTCGTTCTGAGAAAATTGAGCGAGGGGGCAAGCGAAGCCGATTTAGTGGACGCATACCCACGGCTGACACGCGAGGATATACAGGCAGCCATTCGTTATGCGGCAGACATCTTAGCTCATGAGGAGATAGTTATGCTGCACTCCTCTGAACAATCGTCCATAGAATAAGTTATGAGGTTACTAGCAGATGAGAGCCTCGGTTTTGGAATAGTCCGCGCCCTTCGAGCGGCTAATCACGATGTGCTTGCCGTTTCTGAGATTTCACCGAGGGCAGAGGACGTTGATGTAATGAACCTCGCCGTTCGCGAAACGAGGGTTTTACTGACTGAGGATAAGGATTTCGGACAACTGGTTTATGCCTACAGTCAGAAGAGCTTGGCGTGATTTTCCTGCGATACCCTGTATCAGCCCGAAAGCAGATTTCTGAAGATGTTGTCAAACTGGTGGAGAAGTACGGAAGTAGCCTATATAGATGCTTCGTTGTAGTACAGCCGGGACGAATCCGAATCGGTAGAGCGCCCTGAGGTTGACCGGATAATAACTTCTCTTTCGCCAAAATATTTATTGAAATGATCCCAATAAAGAACATTTTCCACTTGGAACAAAAACCCTTAATTGACCTAGTCAAAAAAATTCTCTCCATCGCCAAATACGATGATTATCCCAACAACCCCGCAAAACAAGCCAAGGTCAAAGAATACGAACGCCAGATTGACCAGATGGTATATGAACTCTATGGACTCACACAGGAGGAGATTGAGATAGTGGAGGGGAGATTGTAATTGTAGAGACGCAAGATTTTGCGTCTCTACAAAAACAGCGACAACCGAACAAGTTCGGTCCTCAATTCAAGAATCTGGCGTCCATTATTCGCGGATACAAAATCGGGGTTAAAAAATGGTCAATGATGAAGGGTATCACCTTCGCCTGGCAATCACGATTTTATGAACATATTATCCGCAATGAAAATGACTTATATGACATTCGCGAATACATTGCGAATAATCCAGTAAAATGGACAGAAGATGACGATAATCCAGATAAGAAGAAATTGTAGAGACATAAGATTCTACCTCTTTCCGCTAGTCTTTATTGACAAAATGGAATTCTTAATGAAAATGGTTAACAGAAGTATTTCCGCCTGAGACAAATTCAAATCAAGGAGGGATAATATGGCAAAAAGAAAATCCGTGAAGCCAAAAGGTGTTAACAGAGTCAGAAAAAACAATCCCGGCAGTAGTGCTGGAAATGGGTCTCCTAAATTCGAGAACATTCTTTATGATAAGAAAGACCGTGTAGCACGTGTCACTATTAACAGGCCAGAGGTGCGCAACGCTCTGAATTCAAAAACCAGAGAGGAGCTTGCTATTGCAATTGAAGATGCCTGGATTGATGATGACATAGGCGTTATAGTGCTTACCGGTGCCGGAGATAAGGCATTTTGTGCGGGCGGCGACCTGTCCTGGATTGCTGACCCCAAGAAAAAGGTTGACGAACGTTTCATGCTTGTACACTACAGGCTTGCCAATGCCATGCGCTGCTGTGGCAAGCCAATAATTGCCAGGGTAAATGGATTCTGCATAGGCGGAGGTAACGAGCTTAATATGCTCTGTGATTTAACGATTGCTTCAGAGGACTCTATATTCGGGCAGGCAGGTCCCTTGGTAGGTAGTACCCCGGTCTGGTATGGTATGCAGCTTCTGCAACATTCTGTAGGTGATAAGAAGGCGCGGGAAATCGTATATCTCTGCAACCGCTATTCGGCCCAGGAAGCAATGCAAATGGGATGGGTAAACAAAGTGGTGCCGAAGGACAAACTTGACGAGGAGGTTGATGCCTGGTGTCATAGACTGCTTGAGGTAAGTCCACAATCTCTTCGAATTGCCAAGACCCAGATTAATTTCTCTTCCGATATGGCGCATCCTCAAATCACCCACGGACTTGAGCTTGCAAGGTTCTTCCTCAAGTCTCCACAGATGGTAGAGGGCGCGACAGCATTCTTGGAAAAGCGCAAGTTTAGGCATTGATCTTTGGACTAAAAGGATGGAAGTGGGTGAAATGAACGCCCATTTCTTCCTGACAATTATGAAAATGGCTGAAACTTATCAAAGAGCAACGAAAAATAAAGAGATTGCTGATATGATAAAAAGGTTCGCTAATGATTTCGCGGACAAGGTAGATGAACTATTTAGTAAGTAGATTAAGTGGGTAGGTAAAGAGTCCCTTCGTCATACAAGGACATGCTTACTCGTTGCCCCTAGACCACCAGCAAGACTGGTGGTCTAACCTAACTAAATAAAAAAATTTTCAAAAAGCGGACATAACTTCCTTTGCAAAGAAGCGCAGAGTCTCAGGTTTCATAATATCTGAGAAGAATATAGTAAATTTGCCGATACCTTTTTCCACTTTATTGCAGATCCTCTCGATACACTCATCAGGCGTTCCCACAATTCCCGTCTTCTCAATATCCCCAAAAAAGCCGTAACGTTTTTTAGCTTTTGTGAGTTTTTCTTCAAGCTCTGATTTATCTTTTGCGATCACACAAACTGTTTGCTCTGAAATTGCTATCTCATTTATATCTCTTCCTAAATCTCTACAGTGATTTTTGAGAACGGTCAGCTTTCTATCATATTCCCAGGCGTTTGAAGCAGGACAATTCCACTCATCGGCAAGCTCGGCAACAACTCGGAGGAGATGTCTTTCTCCTGAGCCTCCGATTATGATCCGTGGATGAGGTTTCTGGACAGGCTTTGGATTGCAGTAGGCTTCATTGATCTGATAGTACTTGCCGATAAAGGTAGCTTTTTCCTCAGTCCACATGGCTCTAATTATTTTTACTGCTTCTCTCAGTTGCTCAATTCTTGTAACCGTGTTAAAAAAAGGATAACCGTATGCTCTATATTCGGGTTCAAACCACCCTGCACCGATTGCAAGCTCCAGCCTTCCATCACTTATGTTATCGAGAGTCGCAGCCATCTTGGCAAGAAGGGAAGGGGGTCTGAAGGAATTGCAGAGGACCAATGTTCCAATCCTTACCTGCGATGTGATCGTTGAAAGAGCGCACATGAGAGTCCACGCCTCAAAAATATCCGAATCTGTAGATCCCATGCCCAAGATGTGGTCGTAGAACCATACGGAGTGGTAACCCAATTCATCACAAAGCTCTGCCGTTTCACGTATCGGTTTAAACTCTATCTTTTCCTGACGAAGCACTACGCCGAATTTAACTTTACTCATATCTTTTCACCTTTTGAGAATTTGATGGATTATTGAAATCACTTTAACAGAGGCATAACTTTGAATCAACTCTACTAACAAGATATTTACTGTTAACCGCAAGAGCTCTTTTAGGTGTCATTGCTAACGAATTGAGATTCCTCACTACGTTCGGAATGACATTTCATATCAGGTTGTTTTAAGACTTAGTCCCATACAATGATGGACACTTTTGGAAAATCGAATTAGTATGAGTCTTGTCTATACATAAAGTAGCCAAAAAGCACCAATTATGATTGTTATAATCGTAATTGGTGCTCCAACTTTAAAGTATTCCCAGAAACCTATTGTTATACCGCCTTCTTTTGCAATTTCGGCTACGATTAGATTTGCTACAGACCCAACTAAAGTGAAGTTCCCAGCAAGCGTGCTTGCCATGGCAAGAGCAAGCCATGTGTTTTCAGGATTGGCGAAAGAACTCACATGAGGAGCAAAAAGTATTACTGCTGGGACGTTGCTTACCAGGTTTGATAGAACCAAAGTTACCATGCTGATACTTAACATTCCCTTCCACGAATCTAGCTGAAAGAATGGGGCCGTTTTCTCAAATAGAATTTTGCTGAGGCCTGACTTTTCCACCCCTCCCATAACTACAAAAAGACCTGCAAAGAAGAGTAAAAGCGTCCAGTTTACCTCACGAAAGGCGAGCTTCGGTTCGATCACTCCAATCAGTAAAATCAAGGCTCCACCGAGAAGCGCTGTGAATGGATAGGATATCCCGTAAATAAAAAGTCCAAAAACTACAAAAAGCACTGAGAGGGATTTTATCAATAGAAGTTTGTTGACTTTGGGTTTGTGGATTTTCGAAGTGAAAGTAGATTTTCGGTTAATCTCCTTGTTAAAGAATAGCCTTATAAGCCCGTAATTGAGAAAGAGCCCTATAAGGCTTATGGGGAGCATCTTTAACAAGAATGTGAGAAACGGAATGCCGGACCGAACCCCTATAAACATGTTCTGTGGATTCCCTGTCACTGTGGCAGCGCTTCCGATGTTTGATGCAGTTGCAACGGCGATGAGAAACGGAATCGGATTGACACCAATTGATTTACATGCCGAAAGTATTATCGGCGTGAAGAGAAGGCAGATTGTATCATTAACAAAAAGTGCCGAAAGGATTCCACTTGAAAACACAACTAAAAAAAGCATCCTCGAAGTATTACCCGAAACTTTTACAATCCATGAAGCCACAAGCTCAAAGAAACCTGATACTCCGAGATAGGCAATAAGAATCATCATGCCGAGGAGAAATGCGAGGGTGTTTAAATCAACAAATCCGTAGGCTTCGTCCAGCGTGATGACTTGAGCGAGAATCATAAGAATTGCCCCGATTGAAACTCCGGCGGGACGGTCGAGTTTTATGCCGGGAATTTTTTGAACGGTTATGAGAAGATAGGTTAGAACAAATATAATGGCGGCGTAGAGGGTCTTATCAGTCATTTAGCATTCTTAACCTGAATTTTAGCGAAAAAGGATAGCATAATACTTAACGAACGGAATAAGCAGTAAAGAAAATTTTTCTTGCCAAAGACCTTGATTGAAGTTATTTTTCTACGGTTACTCATAGTTTGCACGTTAGGGTTACTATAATTTTGAAATCAGATTAGCATACAATGGGGGTTCAAATATTATGAAAACTTTGCTACAAAGTTTCCCTACTGGATTAAAATCTATACTCAACAACTTTAATAAAATTTATATTGTTATGCTCCTAATTCCGATTGTGATGGTCATTTTGAGCTGTACACAGAACCAAACAACCCAGAGTGAAAAAAAACAAACTAAACAAATACAAAGCGAAACTAAAGGAGGGAATTCTATGGTCATAATGTCAACATCATTGGGTGACATTAAAATAGAGCTTTATCAGGATAAGGCTCCGATAACAGTTCAGAATTTTCTTTCTTATGTGAACGATGGGTTCTTCGATGACACTATTTTTCATCGAGTAATCCCAAACTTTATGATTCAGGGTGGTGGCTTTACTCAAGACATGAAACAGAAACCGACTAAAGCCCCAATCAAGAACGAAGCGGATAACGGTTTAAAGAACGACGCTGGCACAATTTCTATGGCGCGCACAGGGGTTGTGGACAGCGCCACTTCCCAGTTTTTTATTAACCAAGCAGACAACGATTTTCTCAATCACAGCTCTAGGGACTTTGGCTATGCCGTGTTTGGGAAGGTTGTGGAAGGGATGGACGTGGTGAATAAAATCGCAGGGGTGAATACGGGCAGACTCGGTCCTTTTCAGGACGTTCCTCTGGAGCCGGTTGTGATTAATTCAGTGCGGTTAGTGGAATCGGAGCGGAAATAATACTCATACCTGGATTCTCCAATATCTTCTTTGACTGAAAGTTTACTAGACAATAAAACGCTCTCAGGTATTCTAGAATTCCGTGGGAAAAAAGATTACGTACAAAAGCGCTGGTGTTGATGTTGATGCCGGGAATCTTTTTGTTGATCTTATAAAACCGCTTGCGAAATCTACCTATAATAAAAGTGTAGTCGGTAAAATCGGAGGATTCGCCGGACTCTATTCCCTTCACCTAAATAAGTATAAAAATCCCCTCCTTGTAGCCTCTACAGATGGCGTTGGAACAAAGCTTAAGATCGCTTTTATGACGGGGAAGCTGGACACCGTAGGAATCGATCTCGTAGCGATGAATGTAAACGATATCATCACATGCGGTGCCGAGCCTTTGTTTTTTCTTGATTATCTTTCCACGTCAAAGTTAAAACCTCAGGAAGGAGCGGAAATAATCAAGGGAATCATCCAGGGATGCAAAAAGGCTGGGTGCGTTCTTCTTGGAGGCGAGACGGCTGAAATGCCCGGTTTCTATAACAAGGGAGAATTTGACCTTGCCGGTTTCGTTGTCGGTATAGTTAATAAAAATGAACTCATTGACGGATCGAAGGTAAAGCCCGGTGATGTGGTAATAGGGATTTCTTCGAGCGGGCTTCACTCAAACGGTTATTCCCTTGCAAGAAAAGTTCTCTTTGAGAAACTAAAGCTAAATCTCTCGGACACTCCAAGCCCCCTTAAACGCACTCTTGCAGAAGAACTCCTGGAGCCGACTCAGATTTATGTAAAGACGATTCTTTCAGTTAAAAACGAATTTCAGGTTCGCGCTATAGCTCACATTACAGGCGGGGGTCTTTTAGAAAATATACCGAGGGTAATTCCTAAAAACTGCACGGTTTTTCTTGACTCATCACTCTGGGAAATCCCTCCCCTTATCAAGTTAATTAAAATTGCCAGCCGAATGGATAGAGAGGAAATGTTCAGGACGTTCAACTGCGGAATTGGTATGGTCATTGTTGTTGCTGAGCAAGATGTAGAAATAGCTTTAAAAAAGCTGGGAAAGCTTGGAGAAAAGGCGAGGGTGATTGGGGAAGTGAGAAAGAGAAAGAAGGGGCAGAGGGGGATTTGTATAAAGTGAAGAGTTTCTATGAGTTAGTGGTTGATAGTTGATAGCTGATGGTTGTGTGATCGATAGCCTAAAAGTTAAGGTATGAAAATACAGAGGTTTGAAGATATTATTGCTTGGCAAAAAGCACGAGAGCTAGTTGAGAAGGTTTATAGATTGACTATTACAGGCAAATTCGATAGGGATTTCAGTTTAAAAGACCAGATTAGGAGGGCAACAATTTCGGTGATGAGCAATATTGCCGAAGGTTATGCCAGACAGACAAACAAGGAGTTTATTCAGTTTCTGTATATTGCCAGAGGGTCTGCTTGTGAGACTCAAAGCCATTTATATGTTGCATTGGATTTGGGGTATATCTCTAAGGAGGAATTTGAAGAGACCTTCGAGGTAACGTCAGAAGTTGCCAGGCTTATCACGGGTTTTATAAAATACTTGCAAAGTAAACAGTGACCATGGATTTATAAACTATCAATCAACTATCAACTATATTACTATCAACTCTTATCTTATGGTCCATCCATAACTTATCTGGTATCTAAATGTGGCTCTTATGTTTAGCCTTTCTAGACCCCTCCATTGATCGGGAAAAGGAGGAAAAGGGGCAGCAACTCGAATTGCCCGTATTGCTTCATTGTCGAGACGAGCATATCCAGAGGAGTCTAATAATTTTACGTCTTCAAGGAGCCCGTCTCTTCTGATCGTAAATATAAGAAATAGTTCTCCCTGTTCTCCTCTTACTCTTGATAATTCGGGGTAATTCCAAACTCCTTCTATCTGTCTTTTGAGTTTTAAAAAATACGAAAGATACCTGTATTCAGTTGTTTCTAAGTCTACTGTATCTTCTTGTTTATCTGCGCTTCTTGATCCCAGGAATTCCTGCGAACCTTTCTGTTGCTGTGAAGACTGACGCGGGGCTGAGCTAAAAAGCTGCTCTTTAGTGATGTCAGGTAGCTTTTTTTCTTTTTGTTCCTTTCTAGATAACTCCGAATCCTTCTCTAATTCCTTTGGAATAGACGCTAGCTCACGAGGCTTCTTTGCAACCTCCTCTTTCTTGGGCTTTTCCTTAGCCGTTTTAGTCTCCTTGGGCTGTTTGGGTTGTGGAATTGCGCTTACGCTTCCCCTTTTAGTGAGATCATCTCTTGCCTTTTCTTCTGGGGCCTTATGTGACCTCTCGGCAAACCGCTTTACTTCTTTTGGAGGTTCGGTTTCTTTGTCTTTTGGTACAGGCAGCTCGGTTATTTCTATAAATTTGGGTTTCTCTTTTGGTTGTTGCACCTGCTTATCCATGGGATAAAACAACAGGTAGAGGAGAGCTAGAATCAGGTGGAAAAGAATGGACAAAAGGAGGAAAGGAATGAGGGTTCTTCTTCTTTTTTTATCGCTCCTCACGTTTTTGGGTGATTTCTTACCAATTAGATTCACGATAATATTTATAATACCATCGGTTGAGTTCTATCTCTATCCTAATTTTCAGATGCTCAAAATAGGGTTCCTTTTCAAATCCGGTTAATTACTTTGTCTATTCACTTCAGTAGGAATGGCTTCTGTAGGGGATGCGCAGCTACTCATCGCCACTGATCAGTCTTAATTTCTATCCCCATCGTTCAAGCAGATAAGGTTTAAGTCCTTCAAACTTGAGTGCTTGGGTTTCTATAAGGAGCTCTGTATCATAGGTTTTTAAGTCCTTGCATTCAATCACGAAGGATGCAACTCGACCAAAGTAGAGAGGGGTCATTGACTCCACGATTCTTTCTTTATCCGGATTCTTGGCTTTATTAAATCCTGATGCAAAATCATAGATTGCTTGTATCCAAACCTCAGCAGGGAAATGAAAATCGTTTGTACTAAGTGAAGCTATTTGACTTAATTCATACAATCGTTCAGTTGGTAGAAATCTTTTCCAAGTCCTTATTCTGCAGCTTTAACTTCATGGCCAATGGTTCTTTCGTTGTTAAAACTGGGAATTCTAACTACAATATCTACATGCTAAATATCTTCCACCCTTCTCTTTGCTTGATCATCAATATCCAGAATGTAGCGATTTTTTCGCTTTCTTGGATGCCATCCTTCCCTCCATTAGTTTTTATTGGGGATTATTTTCTGTAGACAGAATTAGTTGCCTATTCTCTATCATTTCGATCAAATCATCGGAGTTTAAGACCAGACCGTAAGCCTCCGCGATTTGCTCAATCGTGTTTTCATGGTGTTTAGGATTTCTCGAAGCAACACAGTCCTTCAAAAGAATCACGTCATAGCCTTTATTAAACGCATCCCTAACTGTACTTTCCACACACACATAAGTATCAATTCCAGTAAAAATTATGGTATCTGTTTGAAGAGCCTTCAGCCATAAATCAAATTCCGTATCCTGAAAGACAGAGTCTCTTCTTTTCTCC
>JACPIY010000003.1 GCA_016187835.1 Deltaproteobacteria bacterium
TGAAAACATCACACATAACGATCCAAGCGACCTCCAAGCTCTTCTCCTCCTCTCCAGGGTTTATCTCACCTACGGCCATACCAAAATGCCAAATCATGAGGAGAAAATAAGTTTATTTAAAAACGGAATCGAGACTGGTAAAAAAGCAGTAGAACTCGCGCCGGATAATCCTGATGCACATTTCGTCTATGTTGCGAATATGGCCTCATTGGGAAAAGAAAAGGGAATCGTGAAATCTTTTTTTATGATCCGTAAGATAAGAAACGAAATAGAACTCATACTTAAAATTAACCAAAACCATGTCGAGGGTACAGCTATGAACGGCGTTTTATTCTATTCCCTTCCGACATTCCTGGGAGGCGATCTTTACATATCTGAGGTGTACCTGAGAAGAGCCTTAGCGCTAGATCCCCATCTTACAACCATTAAAATTTATCTTGCAAAAAACCTTACAAAACAAGAAAAATACGATGAAGCTAAAAAAGTACTTAAAGAAGTAATCAATGAAAAAAAACCTACGGTTTATTCCGACTGGTATTTCAATAGAGAAACGGCAAAAAAGATGATTGAGAAAATAGAGAAGAAACAAAGAGAGTCCTCAGTTTCTTATACCTCCCAAATAATTAGAGGCCGAAATTAATTTTTTTCATTCTTCTGTAGGGGCGGGGTGACCCCGCCCCTACAAGTAGCCTACGCTTCTGGTCAATCTGTTGCCAGTTTAACAATTGAAAGAAAATAAGACCTCCGCTACTTTCACCCGATTCTCTATTTTTAGGTATATTATTAAACAAAATGAGTATTAAAAATTCACTATTGGATATTTTTGAAAAAGCGCTTAGCAAGAATTGTCCTGAGATTCCTGCGAGCGGAATGAAAAGTCTGCTCAAGCAAGCTTTGGAAAAGAGAAAATATGACACCCAGGATGAAGCAATTGTCGAAGCTCTTCTCAATGATAAAGAAAAGCCCCTTGAAGAATCTTTTATAGAGAGTCTTCAACGCTACATGAACAAAATAGAGTCGGAAAACGATTTTCTAGGAACTGAAGAGAGGCAAGAGGAGATTGTAGAAATCTTCATTTTTGACCTTGAAAAACTTATAGATTATTTTTATAATGCCCTTCTTAATAAACACTTTACTTAACATGTGGTCGGCTGAGGAAACCTGCTATCCAAAAAGTTATTTGAGTTAAATTCATTAAAATTACTGTATATTGATATAATTATGTAATCATCAAGATTTATTCTGTCGGACAATGTAAGTATTATTTTTCACCCTCTGTCAAAATTCTCTAGGCTGTCACTCCTAGCGCTTCGATACCTCTGATCCCTTCCTGAGCAAAGCGAAGGAATAAACTCCGGGAAGCAATCTGACAAAAGGTGTCATTCCGAGCGTCCACACCGCTGTCATTCCGAACCCTGTCCCGAACGAATGTGAGGGAGCTTGTGAGGAATCTTGTTGGTTTTCAGGATTCCTAGAAGGATAAGATTTCTCCCCCATGAGATATGACCCCGTGGTATAGTAAACATCCCATGGGGTGAAATTATCTCACGGGGTCGAAATGACAGGAGGGTCGGTCAAAAGGACAGTCTCATTTGTCATTCCGAGTATCACCTCTCCATTACCTTCATTCTAATCCCGTGAAGCCACTCTTGTCATTCCGAGCGTCCACACCGCTGTCATTCCGAACGAACGTGAGGAATCTTGTTGGTTTCAGGATGACAGGAGGAACGGTCGAATGACAGTTACTTGATATGAATTATTAAACTAGGTGAGACTTAGCTCCACATTGTCTGTTTGGTCAAATTTAGATTTTTACATATTATAAGGGCAGACATTTCGTGTTTGCCCTTACAGCGAGTTTGATATTTCCTGATGAAAGTTAGATTTGATTCAACGATAATTATTCAGGTTCGGATTTATAATAAAAAACACTAGAAAACCGCTGTTCATCCTCTTTCCTCAAGAGGCACATAGTCTCGTCTATCAGATCCCAGGTATACCTGTCTTGGTCTAACAATTTTCCTTTCCTCATCCAGAAGCATTTCCTTCCACTGAGACAGCCAGCCCGATGTGCGGGCAATTGCAAAAAGCACGGTAAACATACTCGTCGGAAGTCCCATGCTCTGATAGATTAATCCGGAATAGAAATCAACGTTGGGATAGAGTCTGCGCTTTACAAAGTACTCATCTTCAAGAGCGATTCTTTCGAGTTCCAAGGCGATATCAAGCAGAGGATTTTTACCGATAACCTCAAAAACCTCGTGGGCGATCTGCTTGATGATCTTTGCCCTTGGGTCATAAGATTTATAAACGCGATGTCCAAAACCCATAAGCCTGAATTCACCGGCTTTTACCTTTTTGATATACTCAGGAATCTTATCTTTCGAGCCGATCTCTTTTAGCATATGGAGCACCTCTTCGTTTGCTCCGCCGTGTAGAGGACCGTAGAGCGCCGCAATAGCAGCAGCAGTAGCAGAATAGGGATCAGGCAATGAGCTTCCCACGCTCCGCATTGCACTTGTGCTGCAGTTCTGTTCATGATCGGCATGGAGTATAAACAAAATGTCAATGGCTCTCTCTATAACCGGGTTAGGCTTATATTTTAGCTCAGTCATCTTGAACATCATGTTTAAGAAATTACCTGCATAGCTAAGATCGTTGTCGGGATATACATAAGGCAGACCGACAGTATGACGGTATGAAAACGCTGCCAGCGTCGGCATTTTTGAAATCAAACGATTTATCTGTATCTCTCTTATTTCGGAATTGAAAATTTCCTTGGCTTCAGGGTAAAAAGTGGATAATGCGCCAACTGTACTTATAAGCATCCCCACAGGATGCGCATCATGGCGATATCCATCCATAAATTTTTTAACTTTTTCATGGATAATAGTGTGATACGTTATGTCATGTACCCATTTTTTATATTGGGATTCGGTAGGCAATTCTCCATAAAGAAGCAGGTAAGCAACTTCTAAATAATCGCTTTTTTCAGCCAACTGTTCAATGGGGTATCCTCGATAAAGAAGAATACCTTTATCTCCATCAATATAGGTTATCTTACTCTTACATGAGGCCGTGTTCTCCAGGGCTGGATCGTAGCTCATCAGACCGAAATCTCCTTCAGAGCCTTTTATTTGACGGAGATCCATTGCTCTAATCGTTCCATGTGTTACAGGGATTTCGTATGTTTTCCCAGTCCTGTTGTCGGTAATAGTTAAGGTTTCGTTAGCCACAACTTTATCCTCCTTTTAAAACTTTTTACGTGTCTAGCAATTAATTAATGAACTCTTCTAACAATATTTTGCAGGTTTCTAACCGAAAAAGCCTGTTTGGTATCAATTGTCAATGCCCCTCTAAACCTATGACAATACCTAAATTCCAAAATTTTTCAAATTTATTTGAAACATAACTTAAACGAAACATTTTAAACCTCTCATTTCCTCTGCTCTAATACCTATTTAACTTGATTTGATATAACTTAAAAACGGCATAGGGATTATGATATTTGAAAACTTAATCTATCAATAAACACTATATTTAGCTAGGATTAAGTGGCAACTTTAGGGCGGGATTAGAAAACCCCCACCTATCGTCATGTCTTAGATCAGCGATAGGCGGGACATTTCCTTCGATAAACTCAGGACAGGCCTGTCCCGCTATTAACAGATTAATAATTTAAAGACTATTAGCCCTCGATTCCTCAACTCTCAGTAAATGGAAACCTAAAGGTTTCCGCTACATTAAAACTCGCGTTAAAACACCAATTAGATGCATAAGAAATAGGAGCGGCTCCACACAACCAGGTCGCAAATCCAAAGTGCTAAAACTTAATCGGTACAGGGGTAAAACAACCGATAAATAAAAGCAGAGCAACTACGCCCAATAACTTCCTCTTCCCATCCAGCGGGACTTCATCATACATTGTCGGAGGATGCCTCGTGCCCATGATTGAAAGAATCACCGCCCACATAAGCCACCCGGGCCATCCGTCAAAAAGAAAAAAATCCTTATAAAAGTCCAAGGAAGTTCCTTCCCAGAGTTGCTGCAGCAGACGGATTATAGGTTGAGTGCCGATGCCTAGAATCATCAGTACAACAACCATGGAAACCGAACTGCGACTGTACCACTTTCTTGGAAGGAGCGAATACATTATATGACCGCCGTCAAGCTGGCCTGCGGGAATTAAATTAAGTGCGGTCACAAAAAGCCCGATCCACCCTGCAAATGCAACAGGATGAAGGAGAATATCGTAGCCCTCAGATATTTTTCCCAAGAAGAGATCGGATAGGAACAAAAAAATTAAAGGAGAACCAAGACTTATGCTCCCCTCTATATCACGGCCTGTAGTCTCAACAATCCTAGATAGCTTGAGTCCAACTACAATCACAGGAATCGCAGCAATAACACCCGCAAGGGGTCCTGCTATTCCTATATCAAAGAGCGCTCTTTTAGTGGAGATCGGAGATTTTATTTTAATGAAGGCGCCAAACGTGCCTATAGGAGAGATAAGAGGAGGAGCGGGAATAAAATAGGGAGGGGAAATATCAACGCCATATTTTTTCCCGTAAGCAAAATGACCCATCTCATGGGCGCCAAGTATAAACAGAAGTGCGATAGAAAAAGAAATTCCACCCGCAATACTCCCACCCTGAAAATAACCTGCTAAAAAAGTAGTCACAAGGGTAACAAAGAAAAGAATTATATGAATTTTAGTCAGTTGCATTCGCTGGATTTATAAAAATAACCTTTAAATATAGTGATTGGTGAAAATAATACCTAAGCAGTCGAAAATTAAAAGGAAAGGTTTTTCTCGAGTATCATTCAATGTCTATCAAGGCAGGATCAATAGACTCCAGAGCCTCAATCATGTATCCCCGGATTTCAGTCTCTTTTCTCTCGTTTAAAATCTTATACCGAACTGTGTGAAGAAAATCCTGATTGATTCGTCTGCATATATACCGTATAACCGGAGATTGAGAGGGTGAAACGCTGAGTTGACGGTAACCTATTGCGATTGAGGCTAAAGCTCCGGATGGAGTTCCGGCAAACTCGCCACAGATTGAAACCTCTTTCTTAAGGGACTCGGTTTTAAGATAAATTTCATCAAGCATCCTAAGCACTGCCGGGTGGAAACCAGAGTAGAGGTGCCCAACAACGTTGGAGTTTCTATCCACAGCTAAAAGATACTGAATCAGGTCGTTAGTACCTATCGAAATAAAGTCAATTAACTCCTTATAATGATCCAACTGGTAGAGAATAGCGGGCACTTCCATCATAATTCCAAGGGGAGGTAAATCGGCATGCGGTATTCCTATTTCTCTTCCCAACTGCTCTAATATCTCACGAGCTGTTTCCACCTCCCACAGGTTGGAAATCATAGGAAGAAGAATCCGAAATCGGCGTCCTTTCCCCATCGCTATCAAGATCGCCTTCATCTGATCCTGAAAGAGATTAAGGTACTCCATTGAGAATCGAATCGCTCGAAGGCCGAGAAGCGGATTTTCTTCTTTCGGGAAATCAAAATAAGGAAGTAATTTGTCGGCACCGATGTCAAGCGTTCGTATCGTAATGTATCCGTCAAAATGCCTTGCCACTTCTTCATAAATTTCTGCCTGTTCCTCGACTCCGGGCCATTTTTCATACCGAGTAAAAGCAAATTCTGTTCGAAACAGTCCTACGTCTTTCAGGTTATAACGCTTTGCCATCTCTATATCAACTGGAAATCCGATATTAGCTGTGAGCGCAATTTTAATGTGACCATCGTCTGTTTCCGTTACTTCCTTCTCAATAACCTCTCTCAGCCCGGTAAGTTTACTGTATGTGCTTTCATATTCGGAAATAAGACTTTCATCCGGGTTTGAGAAAATAAATCCGGTTTTTCCATCAACCATGAGCTTTTCGCCAGATTTCAAAACGTTACAAATATTTTCTATCCCTACAACAGCGGGAATTCCCAGAGACTTAGCAAGAATAACTATATGAGATGTCTCTCCCCCTTTCTCAGCAACTATTGCTGCGACTCTGCTCTTATATAGTATTGATACAAAGGACGGCCCGACATTATAGGCAACGAGTATTGAACCTTCTCTAGGCGCGGGAGAAACCTTTGCTTCTCCCCTCGATTGGAGAAGGTAATGAAGAATCCTCTCTCCAATATCGCGAAAATCCTGCCCCCGCTCTCTGAGGTACCGATCACTGAGGTTTTCAAACTGCTCGGCAATGGATTCGATTCCTTCTATGACGGCACTCTCGGCAGCCAAGTTGTTTTCTCTGATTTTTTTTATCATTGTGTTTTGAAATGTGGAATCTTTCAAAATCAAAAGATGAGCATGAAATATATTTATCTCACTCTCCGATAATACTCCCTCCTTCTCAAAGGCTTGAATTATATTCTGGAGGTCCTTCTCCACGCTTAGAAATGCTCCAAAGAGTCTTTCAATTTCCTCTTCCGGGTTCGACGGCTCAAGTTCATCTGTCCGGATTTGTCCAAAAAGCCCGCGAAAGAGATAAACCGTCCCTACTGCAAAACCTCCGGAAACCCCTTTTCCCTGATATGTTTTTGTCTCGTGTTTAATGATAGACGGAGTCTTGAGTCGCTCCAACCTATCCGCAACCTCGAGGAGCCCTGCAAGACGAGAAGCAATAATCTGAAATATTGTTTCTTCGGCAGGATGGATTAAGCGTCTCTCTTTAGTCTGACCTACAAGAACACCGAGACAGAAATTCTGGAGCAAAATTGGCACACCAATATAACTTTCATATTCCTCCTCGCCGATTTCCGGGAAATACCTGTAACGAGGATGGTGAGATGCGGGCATTGCAATAAGAGGTCGCCGTGTCTCGTACACAAGACCCGTTAGACCTTCTTCAGGCTTGAGAGTTATGGGATGATCCGGGTCAACGTGCAGACCCCTTGTTGATCTTAGAACGAGTTCGTTTCTTTGTTTGTCCCAAAGATACACGGATACTACGTCAAAATGAAGAGAGTCACCTACTTTGTTTACTATTTTTTTTAAAATAGTGTTTAAGCCCGTAGATTGATTTACGAGATCACTGATCTCCTGAACGATCTTAAGGTGAAAATCTGCCCTATCAATTGAGGTCGGATTCATAAATCAGTTTCTATCCTAAGTTGATTTTAAATCTTATTCAACAAGTATTATACCAAAGACTAACTTGTAAATAACTATTTGCCTTCTCAATCGAATTCAAACGAAATATTTTGTACCCACTTAAAATAAGTAGGGACACAAAATTTTGTGTCTCTACATCCACAATAGACCAGGCTCGAGACTCATACCTACTCGTGTTTACAAATAAGGCCTTCCTCCGCTTCCTTTAGCTTATTTACTAATCTGGCATAAGTATTGCCGGTAAAATCTCCGCGAGAGTTGAAAACTTCACTCTATTTGAGCACAATTATGCGATAAGAGGAGGACGTAATATGCAGCAAACCGAAGGCCCAAAGGCAAGGATAATGGAAAAGGTCAGCTTGACCGAACACCTTATGGTAGTGAAAATCAAACCGGAGATCCCATTCACTTTTAAACCCGGTCAATACTGTACGATTGGGGTGAGAGGTGTGGAAAGACCTTATTCCATCGTTTCATCTCCGCATGAGGAATCCGTAGAGCTTTTCGTGGAATTAGTTCCCGATGGAGAGCTAACGCCCAAGCTATGGCAAGTAAATGTAGGAGATATAGTTAGCATTCGCCCAAGGGCAAAGGGAGTTTTTACCTTTGATGATAAGTACCCGAACCAGCTCATGGTGGCAACCGTGACCGGAATCGCCCCGCTTATTAGCATGATAAGGAATTACCTGTACCTCGGGATGAAATCACACAACTTCTACGTTCTACACGGAGCCAGCTACGTGGATGAATTAGCCTACGAAGAAGAGCTTGAGAAGCTCGCCAGAGAACATGAGAACATTATTTACATCCCCACGGTGAGCAGGTCGGAAGAGGATAGGAACCAATACTGGCTGGGAGAGAGGGGAAGAGTGAATTCTATTCTTGATAAATATATCGAGAGATTTTCCCTGAGTCCTGAGAACACTATAGTATATGCCTGCGGTCACCCCGGTATGATCGAAGATGTTAAGCACAATTTGGGAAGTAAAGGGTATAAGGTCAAAGAAGAAAAGTACTGGAGAGATTAAGAAGACAAACACGTCAGGTAGCATTAATTACATGTATAAAAATTATAACAACGGATATACCTTAAAAGATTCATTTGGCCGCATTATCAACAACCTAAGAATTTCAGTAACTGACAGATGCAATTTCAGATGCCGCTACTGTATGCCGGAAAAGGGAATGGTATGGATGAAAAAGGATGAATTGCTGACTTACGAAGAGATCAAGCGGCTCGTAAAAATCTTTGCAGAGCTTGGCATAAAGAAGATTCGGCTCACAGGCGGTGAACCTCTTATGCGAAAAGAATTGCACTTGCTTGTCAATATGATCTCAAACATTGCCGGAATTGTAGACCTCGCACTAACTACTAATGCCTACTTTTTAGCCGAGCAGGCGGAGAATCTCGTTAAAGCCGGACTTCATAGGATCAACGTAAGCCTCGATTCCCTTGACCCCGTTAAGTTTAGTGAGATGACACGACGCAACTATTTTCATAAAGTTTGGGAAGGTATAGAAGCTGTAGAAGCTCTCGGTATTTCACCCATCAAAATCAACGTAGTTCTCATTCGCGGAATAAACGATGATGAGATTTTAAAATTTGCTCATCTGGCACGCAAGAGAGCATTTGTGATTCGGTTTATTGAATTCATGCCCATTGGCGCAGACGACGGCTGGAGCATGAATAAAGTCGTTTTCACGCAGGAAATCATAGAAACGATGGAGCATGGGTTAGGCATGAAATTAGTACCGATAGAATACCGGGGGAGCCAGCCCGAAGACCGATTTATGTTTGAAGACGGAGTGGGAGATATTGGATTCATAAGCTCTGTGAGCGACCCATTCTGCAACAACTGTAACCGCATCCGTCTTACATCTGACGGAAAGCTTCGCACCTGCCTCTTCTCCTTAACAGAGACAGATTTCAAAAAACTGATTCGAGAAGGCGCGGATGATGACACCATTAAGGAAGTGCTTGTTGATGCCGTATGGAAGAAAGAACCTGGCCATCTTATTAATCGCACCGGATTTGTTCGCCCTAATCGCACTATGTCCCAAATCGGAGGGTAAATAAAGTCCCTCCTCGAATAAATCACAATGTAGAATTAGAAACAATTTTGTATTATGCCTTACAAAACTGTAAGTATGCATCAATTTTCTTTACCGCTTAGCTTCACTAATCTCTATATTTTTCTCTTCTAAAGCTTGTCTGCTCTTTCTTCAAACCAGGTTATCACTCTGGCACAAGAATTGCGCTTAACAAATGTAAACAGATTCAAGGAGAAAAAAAATGGAAAAGTAAAGAGCGCTGCAGATAGCAAAAAGGGAGTGGGAAAATATCAGATTATCTCTTCAAGGTTGTGGTGATATAGGAGAATTCTTCGATGCCGGATTACTTGCCAAATTAAACCGGGGATCGGACCTCGAGACTGCTAATTTTTCTTTTCCGAAATCCCCAGTTCGCATGTCGAAATCCAATAAAAGTTCTCTTTTCGCCAGAGACCTCATAGATATGGACTATAAACTCAATAGACTTCCGACTTATGGATACTTTACACCGGAAGCTGCACATGTGTTCACTGCCCTTACATACAGAGCTGTAAAAAGACTCGGACTCAGAGAAAGGGCAGCTAAAACCTTTGGCAGTGGATTTAGTTTGGTCAGAACAGGTTGTCTTGACTCATATGGAACTGAAAAACAGTCTGAGGAACAGTTGGCTTTCTTTAAATTGTTCTTTCCGTTTGGAGGTGGTTTTAATTGGAATTTTAACTCTCCACCCGTAAAGAAAAAACTCAAACTCATATTCGATAAATTTCTTGCATCACAATGTGCGAGAGAAAAAAAGAAGGCTTCGCAGACTAATAAAACTGGATCTATTAATATCAATATACAAGCGTGAAGCAGATGAGACGGAGCGAAAATCTGATGAGCAAAAACGAACCTTCCCAAGTTGACCAAACCTGCAAGATTTTCTTAGCTTCCGGCTCAAAAGTCTTTTTAGAGGGAATCCAAAAAATTCTGGAAAACGAATCTGATATGGAAATATCGGGTGAGACCTCAAATCCTGATGAGGTTAAAAGACACATCATTCAGATAAAGCCCGGGTTTCTATTTTTTGATAATAGGACACTTCATCTGAATATTCATAATCTTTTAAATCTGATAACTGAAAAAAGCCCAAGACCGGGGTTATTTTATTTCGTGCTCACTCAAAAGATGAACTTGACTTCCCAAATATTATTTACTTAACCGAAGAAACCAATTATTCAGAGCTAATACAAATCATACGAGGAGAACGCACATTAGCTGAGGACTCAGTCGAAGCAGATAATGCTACAAAGCTTAATTTGACGATAAGGGAGTCGAGAATAATAAAATTGATTGCAAGCGGTTTCACCAACAAACAAGTTGCAAGCAAGCTTCTAATAAAGGAGAAAACCGTTAAGATCCACCTAACTCATATATTCATAAAACTAAATTTTCAAAACAGGTATCAGCTTATGATATATGCAAACAAACTCAAACGCAGAGTCAGGTGAAAATACTTCCTGCTCCTGAACACAGTGAAAACCAAACTGGTGTAAATCCAAAAACAATCTTGTGTGTTTTCTTACAAAAATGTAATTCCTTATTAAATCCCTATTTTCAATTAATCCTCACTCCCCATAATAAAGTGAGTTTCGCAGTAGACGGACATCTATTTAGATTAACTTCAGATGACGAACCCTGGATTAGTGGTTCTGTACCGTTTAATAATGAGGCATTTGGATATACCTTTAATAAACCAGTTGAAGGAGAGGACATAGAAAGAAATCTTGGAGGAGAGCTGGATTTTACTTTGGGTATCAAGCCAATTAGTTATCTATCTTTTGATATAGGTTATTCTCATTTTTTTGGGGGAGATGGAGTTCGGGCGGTGTTTGATAAGGAAGACCAGCTCAATTGGTTTTATGCTCAAGCTGTGGTTAGTTTTACTAAGTAAATAATTCCTCGATTACAATGGACTAACCGTACTAATAAGCGGTTCGTACGGCACCTCACAACAAAGTCCTCAAGGAATGCTATACAAAGTGTCATTCCTAGGATCTGGGGTAGCGATGGAGAGGAAGGGAATTCAGAAAACCGCAACGTTCGCAATGAAAAATAGTAGGGGCACATTGCAATGTGCCTCTGATTTGGTTTCAAAACAGATGCCTTTTGAGTACAATAAAATCCAATGTTTTCAGGAATTGTGATTGCCGGCGGAAAGTCCAAAAGAATGGGTAAGGACAAACGCCGTCTGCTATTCCAGGGTGAAAGCCTTCTAGAAATCTCCGTAAATCGCCTCAGGAATATCGCAGACGAGATAATAGTCGTTACAGGAGAAGAGGAAAATTTAGATATTAGAGATGTCCGCTTTGTTCTAGACGTTGAAAAAGACCGAGGCCCTATGATAGGGCTCCTTAGCGGACTTTCCAGAATAAAAAATTTCTATGCAATCGTCACACCTGTAGACTGCCCACTAATCCTACACGAGTTTTTGAATTACCTAAAAGAAAAAGCCGTCGGCTACGATTTGACAGTCCCAAGATGGAAAAGAGGAATGGAGCCTCTCATTGCTGTATACTCTAAGAACTTAATTCCAGCCATGAATGAGTGGATAAGAAGAGAAAAAAAGCTTGCTCCACATCTTTTCATTCAGAAGCCGAATCTCAAAGTAAGATTCATCGAGGAAGATGAAATATCAAATTTTGGAAGTCCAGAGGTTCTTTTTCTAAACATTAACACCGAGGGTGATCTGAGAAAAGCTGAGAGATTGATTAGAGGAGAATTATGATAGAGAACATAGCTATATCAGTAGAAGAGGCAAAAAGACTAATCATAGAAAATACAAAGATACTGGAACCCGCTGAAATTCCTTTAACGGAAGCCAAGGGTTATGTGCTTGCCGAAGATATTATCAGCCCTGTTAACCTTCCCTTTTTCACGAACTCGGCAATGGACGGCTATGCCGTAAAAAGTATGGATACTAAAAGGGCTGGTGAAAGCAACCACGTTGCCTTGAAAGTCACAGGCATAGTCCGTGCAGGAGACTTTCCGGATTTTATTCTGAGTGATGGGGAAGCTGCAAAAATTATGACCGGTGCTCCTGTTCCCAAGGGAGCGGACTCCGTTGTAATGGTCGAATATACGGAGGAAGAAGATGGAATTGTAAAAGTAAAAAGACCCGTAAATCCGGGAGAAAACTTGAGGTATGAAGGAGAGGAAATAAAACAAGGAGAAATCGCCCTTGAGAGCGGAACTCACCTTACTTCTGCATCCATCGGGTTTGTCGCAGAACTGGGCATCAACAAAATAAAGGCTTATAGAAAGCCAAAGATAGCTCTAGTTGTAACCGGAGAAGAACTCGTTGGAACCGATGAAGAACTGGGACCGGGAAAGATAAGAGATACAAACTCCGTAACTCTACAATCCGCCCTTTCTCAAGAAGTTGTCGAATCGAAGTTTATTGGACGCGTGAGAGATGAGGTTTTCGACATCGAAGAGAAATTAAAAAAGGCAATTCTCTGGTGTGATGTGCTCCTTGTGACAGGAGGAGTTTCGGTGGGGGATTATGATTATGTTAAAGAAATCTTCAAGAAACTAGGCATCGAAGGTATATTCTGGAGGGTTTCCCAGAGACCCGGAGGCCCGCTATTTTTTGGAAAAAGGGGAAATAGCGTTACCTTTGGTCTTCCGGGAAATCCCGCTTCGTCTCTTGTTTGTTTCTATGAATACGTGAGACCTGCACTACGTAGAATGATAGGAAGAAGGGATTTATTTCTTTTGGAACTTGAGGCTCTCCTCTCAGAAGAAATAAAAAAGAGTCCAGGCAAAACAAACTTTCTAAGAGGATACGTGGAGAAAAAGGGGGGTTCTTTCTATGTAAAATCCACGGGGACTCAGGGTTCACATATATTGAAATCCTTTGCCTTGTCAAATTGCCTTATTGTAGTCCCTAAGGATGCAACTCATCTTCCACCGGGAAGCACGGTAAAGGTGCATCTACTACCTGAGTAGTGTAGGACTTTCCATAATAAACAATAACTGTAGGGGCGAGGTGACCTCGCCCCTACAAGCTCATTCGCAGTCCTGGTGAGTAGACAGATTTTAATTGTCCGATTAAGTTCCCAAAAACCATTAATAAAAAACTAGGATTCCTCCCAGGGCTTTTTTATTTCTATTCCGTACTTATTTATTCTATAGTCAACCTGGCGGGAGCTAATTCCAAGAAGCGTTGCTGCACGAGATTTAACCCATCCGCATTTCTGAAGCGCCTTTATAATGAGTTCCTTCTCCATTTCTTTAACTGTTTTGGTAAGAGAGAAATTGCCTGAAGCATCTTTATTAATCTCACCTGTCTCCGGATTATTATGTAGTTGCTTACTGAATGTCCTTATCTCGTAAGGTAAGTCCTCCACGTTAACTCTATCTCTATCAGCCATAATCACAAGTCTCTCTATACAGTTTTCAAGTTGCCTCACATTTCCAGGCCATGAGTATTCGAGCATCAAACCCATGACCTCATCTGAAATCCCAATCCTTTTATTGTTTTCTTCGTTAAACCTCTGAAGAAAATGCTCTACAAGAATAGGTATATCCTCTTTTCTTTCCCTTAGGGGAGGATGAAATATCGGTATGACGTTAAGTCGGTAGTATAAATCTTCTCGAAAGCCTCCTTTCACCATGGCTTTCTCCAAGTCCTGGTTTGTTGCGGCAATAACGCGCACGTCTATGGAAATAGTTTTTGAACTACCCAGTCTTTCAAACTTTCTTTCTTGGAGAACGCGAAGTAGTTTCATCTGTGTTGATACTGGAATGTCTCCGGTCTCGTCAAGAAAAATCGTTCCGCCATCCGCAAGCTCAAACCTACCCTTGCGTTCATGTATTGCTCCCGTAAAGGAGCCTTTTTCATGACCGAAAAGCTCCGTCTCAAGAAGCGTTTCCGGAAGGGCCGTGCAGTTAATTTTTATAAAAGGCTTTTTCGCCCTGGGACTGTTATAGTGAATGGCTCTCGCTATGAGCTCTTTACCGGTTCCGCTCTCACCTCTCGGGAACACCGTAGCTGTTGTGGCGGCCACGCGGTGCACAGTCTCGAATATTTCTTTCATACCGTCACCTTGTCCAATTACATTTTCCAAACTGTGCTTTGTCTTTAGTTGTTGACGCAGGCTGATTTTTTCCAGTATGAGTTTTTGTTTTTCCTTTTCTACCATATAACTAAGCTCAACCCCTTGACCTATTAGTGAAGCAACCATGCTAAGAATCCTAACTCCAGCATCCATGAAAAAAGAGACCTTTTCTTTATAGAACGCAACACCGAGGGTTCCTATCACTTTTTCACTAGTCTTGATGGGAACACATATATATGAAAAATTTAGATTTTCATTATAGAGTTTAATTTGATCACTTAAGCTCGGCTCATCCCTAATATCGGAGATATTGATTGGGGAGCCGGATTTAAAAACCTTCCCTATAATACCCTGCCCGGCTCTGTATGTTCTTAGTTTTTTCTCTTCTTCGTTGATACCAAGGGCAACAAAAGTTGAGAGTTCTCTCGTTTCAGGGTTTGACAGCACTACCGTGCGGTATTTCATATCTATAAATTTGTCTAAAATGTTCATCACGGAATCGAGTGATTTTTTAAGGTTGAGGGTTGACGTAAGCTCTTTACTTGCCTCATAGATAGTAGTAAGCTCTAAAACCTTTGTATCAACTTTGAGTCTCATCTCTAATACTTGCTCTTAAACCTTCTTAAATTTATATAGTGATAATCCAAGTTCAACTTAGGCTTCGTCTTAAGTTTGGGCGGAAGTTATAAATTGGAACGTACTGCAACACACCACAACAATCAAAGGACACTCAATTTTTGATTGCTTCGTCCTTTCTTTGCTCCGGTTCCTTCTCTTCTGTTTACAGGCTTCTTTACGTAATATCCAAATCGAATCTTTATAGTATTCCAGCAAATAATATGCCAGGACAAATAGGCTGAAATTACTCAATTTTTTTGGCCTAAACCCTATTTTTATGCTTATAAATCGAGCATCGAGTTTATTTTAAAGGCACGTTTATAAGAGAAATGTTTTACAATTTTATTTGCATTCCATCCTCAAGTATTTTTAGGGGCAGTTTTTTCGATAGGCTATCTAAATCCGCGACAACCTCTTTTCTACAGAACGGCTTTAGGTGAGTTACATATATTTCTACATCCATACGATTAAGCTTACTAAGCTCTCTTGCCATTAGGTCTGGAGTAAGATGTTTTGTTATTCTGGCCATCTCTTCCAAGCGGTTTGGGAAGCTGGCCTCTATAATTATTGCACGAAGCCTTTCGTTGTTTTGAATCTTCTCCCAGAAGGAGTTCGTAAGATATGTGTCTCCGGTGAAAGCAAATGCAGTTTTTCCGTCATCTACCAAATAGCCTACAGACGGGACCGTGTGATTTACAGGGATTGGCAACACGGTGTATGAACCTATCTTTAGGTTCTCAAGTGGCTTAAGGGTTTTATAAGACAGCTTTGCTTCTTTTGGATTTGGAATCCTTGAGAAATCGGGCCAGATGGTTCCGTTCAATAGATGCGATGAAATGTCTTCTATAGCCTCTTTTATACCGTATAAAAAAATAGGCTCCTTTCTCAAGTCGAAAACCGCCTCTACTAAGAAGGGCAGGTCGCATATGTGATCAATATGGGCATGTGTGATAAGAATATTGTCTATCCGGGCACAATCCTCCAAGCTGAGCACCTCAGATGCTGTGCCGGAATCAAGCAAGAGACTTTCATCAATTAAAAAAGCAGTAGGCCTTGAATCTATTCCTCTGCTTCCGCCACAGCCAAGAATGAAAATTCGCAATTAACGCTCCTTCTACAATCCGAAAAAAGCCTTCATGCTCTTTAAGAATCTTGTCGAATAGTTGTTTCGCATAACGGCAACCTCTTCCGCTTTTTTCCCTTCTTGAAAAAACCCCTCGTTTATAAGCTGCCTTTCCGCCAATCGTCTGCTTAATTCTTCCATAATCTCAGGGCTATTCTCGAGTACCGGCAATACATCTGTCTTTTTAATCTCGACAAGCTCAATATCCGAATCGGCCACTACACTCGCACTCCTTGGCTCACCCGTAAGAAGCGACTTCTCACCAAAAAAGTCTCCGGATTTTAGCTTTGCAACGATAATTTCCCGACCATTATCCGGCATCCTTACATGAACGCTTGCATCGCCTTGAAGAATAAGGAAAAGAGAGTCTCCAACATCGCCCTGTTTAACTATATGCTCACCCTTTCCAAAATTCCATATACGACCCGAAAAAGCTAGAAGTTGAATATCTTTACCATCCAGAGGCTCAAAGATACTCACATGGCGAAGAAATTTCTCAACTCTCTTGTGACTCATTTCTTCAATCTCTTCCTTCCTCTCTAATTCCTCATGTATAAACACATCCCGTATTGGGAAAGGAATTTTTATACTGCTTCGCCTCAAGTTATACCAAATGCGAGTCATGACATCGCTCTGAATATCCTCTGATATGGGTCGGTCTTCAATCCAGAACTTTAGTTGATAGGTGATAGCAAAATCTCCAAAGTTAATCAAGCGGCATATTGGCCTTGGTGGGGATATAACACCCTGGGTTTCTAGGGCACAGTTAATCAGTACATCCTTTACCCGTGTAGGGGGGGCGCCGTACTCAACGCCCACATACAAAAGTAGCGCGTGGAGTCTTGCAGGCTTATAGAAATTAATAATCTCGTCCTTTGAAATAACGCTGTTTGGGATAGTAAGATAGGTTAGCTGACGCGTCCTGAGCGTTGTAGCGCGCCAGTTTATATCTACCACTTCCCCCTCCTTATCACCGACCATAATCCAGTCTCCTACTTCAAACGGCGGTTCTATGTTGAGGGCAATTCCGCCAATAACCCCACTCAGAAAATCCTGAAGTGCAAAGCCAATCACCGCCGCCGTTACACTTGAAGCAATGAGAAGACCGGAAAGCTGAAGGTTAAAAATGAAGCGAACTATAACCAAGATGGCAGCAATTAAAATTAAAAGCGTCACTATGCTTCTCAAAAGTCCCGGAACGTACGTCTTGCGGTGCTCGGAAAGATAGAAGTCCCAGAAAAAAACAGATAGAATTTTTATTGAAAACCATACTGCAAGGAAAATAACTATAGCGGTATACCACTTTAGGAACAAAACCAGATTCCAGTCTTTGAGCAAGCCGTATTTATGGTTTAGAATAACCCAAACACAAACAGCGGAAATAAGAGAAAAGACGTTATAGAATAGGCCCAGCCTTATCCTGAATCGGCTCCTTAAAAGCCAACCAAATCCCAAAAGAGCGATAAGCACAGATAAGCTAATAACCGAGGTTGTTAAGGCGGGTGACTGTTCTAGCCACGTTGTCATCATAGGGTTGGTTGTTAATTATTTTAAAGCCTTCTCAAACCTCCTGGCTCTTAACTGGACAAGAGATGGATCGGCTTTTTCTTTGGATAAATTTTTTTCAACCTTTTCTATCCTGCCTGCCGTTGCCGGATGGCTTTTCATTATCCCTCCGCCGGATGCCCCGCCCTCACTGACGAGGCGTTGGAGGAAATCCTTCAAAGCAGAAGGGTTGTATCCAGCTCTGGTAAGATACGAAATAGCGCCTTCATCGGCATGATATTCCTGGGATTTTCCATAGCCATTAACTACTAGAGTCTTAAATACATCATCAATAGAGCCTTCAAAGGCAGTGACGAGCTGTGATAACTGAGCGGGAGTATATCTTTGAGCGGCCTGTGTGCCTATTAGCGCCGCAACCGCTGTCAGGCGCGCCTTCTGAATAGCCGAAACGCCGTCTCGATGGTTTACGTGGGCTACTTCATGGGCAAGGACCGCCGCAAGCTCGTCCTCATTCCGTACCGCGTTTATCATACCCTTTGTTATGAATATCGTCCCGCCGGGACATGCAAACGCGTTTATCTCTTTTGAATTAAGTATCGCAAAATGATAACCGCCATAGGTATAGGGCTTATCGGAGTTAAGCGCTACGGTATTCCCTACAAGATTAACGTATTCGGTGAGCTCTTGATTTTGTAAAAGTGAATATGATGAAAGAATCCTCGCAGCTACTGACCGACCGACATAATACTCCTCTTCATCGGAAAGAGGTCTTGCTGCCTCGAAGGTTTGCTGAACTACTCTAGTCACACCGCCTATATCAACTTGAGTACAGCCAATTAACGAAAGGAAAGTTAATATTAAACTTAAAGATAGGAGCTTATTCATGGGAGGCTTAGTTTCCCCTTTTGAATGAATTGCATAAGTTCGCTGTCGGGAATTTTATAACTCTCTACCCTGTCAACGGCGCCGAAGTTTAATTCGGGATTTTTATTCTTATATGCCGCCTCTACCTGAGGATTAAACCCTTTTCCTGCTAGGGCAACCTCCTCGCCTGATGTCCCTTTTCCTTGGGATCCTGTAAGCTTGGACAGAGAAAGGGATTTTTTCTGAATGGCGCTCTTATGAATACATCCCTGGACCCCTTTAAACGTGACCTGAAACCAGTCACCCTCCTTTGAGACAACCTCAAGCACGTCATTGTAATGAACCGTTGCCTTGACAGGAGAAAAAAACTTGCAAGAAGTTCTTATCGCATTTTGCTTTGTGATAACAGTTACGGTCTCTGCGCGGACGGAGGTTGAAGCAGCAGTAATCATTAATAAGACTATAATGAATAGCTTCATATTATTTCTCTGTAAACTTTATAACATCCCAATCCAGTGTCAAGTGGGAGTTTGATATTATATATTCGCACCTATCCCTATAAAATTCGGAGGGCCCATCATTGGGATATTCTCTGAGTATCTCGATGAATACTTGGGCTGCTTCGTGCCACTTCCTCTCTTTATAAAAAGCTAAAGCCCGATTAAAGAGCGCTATAAGATCCTTTTTAGCCGGTTCTATATTTTGTTCCTCGCCTATGAGTTCAAATACTTTTGCCGGTTGAACCTTCCCTTTTACCGCTATGGAGCCGAGCTCTCTGGCGAAAAAACTATTACCCGTTTTTTTGAGAGTATCCTCGCTTATTATGATGCTGGTCTTAAAGAATTTATTTACGGATTCAAGTCTTGATGCGAGGTTTACTGTATCACCAATAACCGTGTAATGAAATAGTCTATCGCTTCCAATATTACCGGCTATCGCAGGGCCAGAGTGTATGCCAATTCTTATTTTCAATTCGGGCAAGCCCTCCGCCCGGAGATCGCTATTGATTTCACGTAGAGACTCCAGACACTCTATAGCGGAATGACATGCATTTATTTCGTCCTTATCGGTATCAAACGGGGCGCCCCAGAACGACATCACAGAGTCCCCAATGTATTTGTCTATAACTCCCTGATTACGTATCAAAACCTCTGTAAGAGAATTCAAAACCTTATGGAGTACGGTGGCTACTTTCCCGGGCGATATTATTTCCGCAAAGGAAGTAAAACCCGCGAGATCGGCGAAAAACACCGTGACCCGCCTTACCTTCCCGCCGGGTTTAATGAGGGATGGATTTTCCAGAATGTAGTCAGCGATCTTCTTGTCCATATACTGAGAGAAAGTCGCTTTTAGGAAAAGCCGCTGTCTTCCCTCGGTGGCATAACTGTAGGCAACTGAAATTAGAAAGCTAATTACTAATGACGAAATAGGAGAGATTATACTCATATACAGGGATGCCTTGAATAAGGCGGCAAGGATCATAATTATTACGAATAGAGATACTATAAAAAGAGAGAGATTTACAAGAAGGGAGTGGCTTCTTAAAACAGAATAACTGACTAAGAAACAGATGAGTAACATAAAGACAATTACAAAAATTCCACTAACCGATCTAATAAAATTTTCGTTCACAATATTTTCGAGAGTCGTCGCATGGATGTGTACGCCCGTGGATATGGATGAAATAGAGGTCGGTTTAAGGTCGTATAAGCCAGCAGCAGTTAGCCCTATAAATACGACTTTTCCTCTGAAGAAATCCTTGTTAACAGATGGTGTTGTTGATGCGTTGCTGTCGAGGTAAGACTTGATTATTTGGGAAGCCGAGAACACTCTAAAGGGATTATCTTCCGCATAATATCTTAGCAAAAGCTTTCCATTAGTAAGGGGGATCTTGGCGTCTTTGACGTAGACAGAATTTTGGATGATTTTAACCATGGCTTTTTGGACTAGGTGGCTGAGTACGAAATTAGGAATAGAATATTCTTTTAATTGAAAGACAATGGGTACCCTTCTGTAAACGCCGTCTTCATCAGGAGAAATCGTTACGTTACCCGATCCCATAATTGAACTTTTAAAAGCATCAATCGGTGTAATAGCAGAATTGAATGACAGGACCGGCGATATCTCTCCCTTAATTGAAATATTTTTCATAAACTCCTCATCTTGAGCAGACATGGCTTTCTGCTTTTGTGAGAGGAAAACCGGCAGATAAACGTTTGAAGCCTTTTTAAATGCATCTGCAAGAATCGAATCGTCCTCTTGACCGTAAGAGGACGGTTCGGTAAAAAGAATATCCATAAAAACGGCGTCCGCCTCGGATAAATACTCTATTATCGGGAAGTATATTTGCCTTGGCCAAGGCCAGGTGATACCCTGCTCGCTCAAGGCATCAATGCTCTGCTGATCAACCTCCACTATGACGATATCGCCTGAAGAACTTACGGGGTTAAGATGCCTGGAGAACAGGTCATAGGCTTTAAGCTCAAATAGACCTAATACATTAGACAAAAAAATTACAAGAGATACGAGAAAGGACGATATTGTAAGAGCTAAGAATTTTCCGTTATTGGAGTTAAAGACTTTTATCTTGATTCCACCTAACTTAGAGTGTCCTTATAGTTTTAAAAAAATTGGTTAACGAAAAACCCTACAGCAAGTTGCTGGGTATCACTACATAAACTTAAAAACTTTTCGTCATTGCGAGAAATGAAATGACGAAGCAATCTATTGAGATTCCTCACGGAGTTTATCCTGAGGGTGACGAAGGGTTCGGAATGACACCTCGTGTCAGATTACTTCACGGAGTTTACACTGAACGAAGCATGCCCTGAGTGTAACCGAAGGGTGAATGTGTTCGCAATGACAATCGAAACCCCGTAGCAAAGTACTGGAATTAACAAGTTAAAGTTGTCTTGCCAAACACCAAATTCCAATTCGCCTAGCTTCAACTTTGAAAACTTCAGCCCGGAAAATCTGAAGACGATGGTTTCGTGACTTTCAACTCGGAGAATTCCCATATTATCTGAGACTTCTCTGCGGAACTGCCCTTAACCCCGATAAAGCCACCCCCTTGAGGAGGCTGGCTATTGAACGTAACAACTTCAGACCCATTAATGTAAACCGTCACCTGGTTTCCCTTTGTCACCACTCGTAGATAGTTAACCTGTCCAATCCCCTCCTTTAATGCACTACTCTCACGCCAATCCACAGGAGCCATGCTGCGTGCGTTTACATAGCGCCTAATACTAAACTGACCATCGCCGCTTACGAGCAGGGCGTAATAATTGTCGTAGTCAGTTGCCCAGAAAACAAGTCCTCCACCCCAGCTTTGGTCTTCGCTTTTTGCCATACTTACATTAATGCCTGCGTCAATATCTTCAAAGCGGTTCGCCTGATTTAAGGCAACAAAGCCCGCGTTTACATCCGCCTGCAAAGTGAGCTTGCCGTTTGCGGCGCTGAGATTGGGACCTGCTTCTCCCCAGCCTGGATCCAAAGTTGTAAAATTGTCGGCCTGAAGTACTTCGCCTCCCTTATTAGCATCAGGCTGAGTTACTTCGGGCTGAGTTACTGGTCCCGGCTGTGGAGTTACTTCGGGTTGAGTTACTGGCCCCGGCTCAGGTTTAGTAACTTTGAGTTCGGAAAATTCCCAGACGTTTTTGTTCGTAGCCTTCTCAGGTGAGAAAGCAATCATACCAACAAAGCTGCCTCCCTGAGGAGGTTGACCGCTAAATGTTATAAGCTCTGTATCGTTAACGTAGACCGTTGCCTTGTTTCCCTTTGTCACCACCCGCAAATGGTTTGTCTGGCCTAGACCGTTTTTAATAGCTGGGCTCTTGCGCCAGTCCACAGGCGCCAGACTGCGTTGGTTCACCCATCGCTTAACCGAATACCAGCCATCACTGGTCACCAAGAAGTAGTAATAATCACTTGTATCCTTTGCCCAGAATATCAGACCCGCACTGTAAGTGGGGTCGTCACTTTTTACCTGTGTTAGCTTCACACAGGCATCTATGTCCTCGAAGATGTTCCCCTGATTCAGGAGGACGTAACTTGAATTGACTTCAGGCTGTACTATTAGTTTGCCGCTACTCACGCTGAGATTAGCGCTCTTCTCTCCCCAGGCAGGATCTAGAGTCGAAAAATTGTCTTCCAAAAGAACTTGACTGCCTTTACAGGCAAAGGCACTCCTGTTTGCAAATAATAAAAACAAAACTGCAACAAAAATAATAACACCTGTTTTCGACCGCATGACTAACCTCCATGTTTTAATTTATTTTAGAATCTACTGAAATATGACATAGCAAGTTATATAAAGAAAGCTATGTAAGTATGAGTGGCTTATTCATAGACAGATAATATGTCATTTAGGCAAATTATATAACTATAGTCTGTCCTCTGTCAACACAACACTGAATAGGCCCAATCAGCTTTATATGGGGTTTATGTTCAGGCAGATGCGGGGACTAAAACAATCCTTCTCCTAAGCGGGTCAACGTTCTCAACGTTAAGGCTTATCTTTTCCCCTTCAATTATAACTGCCTCGGAACTGAGAGAAATCGGTACTTCAAGTAAATAGTCAGGCAGATAAACCGATGCTCCCCTGTCCCTTAGAGAACTTACTACTCCCGTGACCTGCTTTCCCTCGAAATCCTTTAAATATTTTAAGAGCCAATACCTTTCCCTGGACCTTTCAATCATCTTCTTTTCACGAATTCCGACCTCTATCTGCATATATAGCCTTTCAATATCCTCTTCTGTAAAACAGGCCCCCTCCCCCTCCAGTTCCCCTATCATTTGTCTCTGTAGAACCAAGTCAAAATACCTTCTTATGGGAGAAGTTATCTGCAAATAACCATCAAGACCGAGAGAAAAATGAGGTTCGGAAGAAAGCCCAACCCTCGACGGTTTAAAAAACTTTACGGCTTTTATGGGAAACAAGGGATCTCTTTCGTCCAAAGCCCTAGCTTCTTCCGAAATTTGCTCAGGCTGTGCGCGAAAGATTGCAGGAAGCCTCCTCTCTTTAAAGAATCTTGCGGAAAGCCAATTCGTGAGGATCATAAACTCGGAAACGACTATATGGGCGATTGTATTCATATAAATCTTCTTCACCAGGATCTTACCATCGTCGCTTAGTCTGATTTTAAGTTGTGGAAGCTCTATTATCAGAGCACCCGCATCTATTCTTTTTTTTCTAAGACTAAGAGCTATCTCAATTAACTTCAATCCCTTAGAGATGTTTCGAAAAAAATCCTCCGCTTCTGTGTAGCAAAGGTTTTTTCTTACTAGAATCTTTGATTTGATAAACCTGTAGGTCTTTAAATTGAAATTCTTGTCGAATAAAGCCAGAAGAGAAATTGCAAGTTTGGGAGACCCCTCAAAAAGGCTTAATTTTTCTCTTATTAGCTCTGGCGGAAGCATATGTATATGCCTTTCAGGGAGATAGATAGTCTCTCCTCGCCTGGCCGCTTCTTCGTCAAGAAAACTCCACTTGGGAACGACACTCGCAACATTTGTAATATGAACACCTACTTGAATACCCTCTGGAAGTTCTTGAACCGAAATAGCATCATCAATGTCCTCGGTGTTTTCATCATCTATAGAGTAGGTCTCGAGCATCGTAAGGTCTTTTATCCCATCTTGAGGCTCCGGTTGCTCGATAATTTTCTCTAATTCTTCGTAAACCTTCTTCGGAAATCTCTCATCAACCCCTAACCTTCTGAATATAGGGTCTTCATCCTCTTTCCAACTTCCGGCTTTAATAAGGAACTCAATCGCGCCTTCCACGTCTCTTACCCCAACCTGAGACATGAATGATTTTGCCTCTGCTGCCCTTTCAAACCTGTCAAGATGAATCACATACCCCTTAATAAGCTCCAGATAGTTTGTAAAATTAAAATCCTGCTCAGTTAGTTCTCTACCCTCGATAATATACCTTGCCCATTTTATAGCGGCTCTATGTTCAATTAGCTTTTTTCTCTCAGATTCTTTTCTTTTGAGGGTTTCTTCAACCTCCTCAGGCATTCTAGGTCTGTATCCATTCTCCTCTCTTTTAAAATAAAGATCATCTTTATCAACAGCCCAAAAAAATAAAAGAAGATCTTCATTCCCCAGTTGATCATCGCCAAAATAGAGTTCCACAAGTTCTTCTAAAGTCAGTTCCCTGTCCGCATCAAAAACACACTCCCAGAGGGTTTTTAAATCTATTGCATCCCTTTTTTCCTCAAGATCCTTTCTGAGTTCCCTTAGCCTCAGTTTCTTTTCAGATTGAGTTAATTCATCAACGATCTTAATCCCTGTGGAAAGCACTACCTTCTCAAAATCTACTTCGACTTCTTTAGCCTCTTCGGAAAAGACAGAAACCTTTTCGCCAAGCTCTCCTGTCAGTATCCCAAACGAAGGTTCCCTCCTTTTTCTAAAAACGATGATCTCGTTCGGCTTAAGAATTTTGTTAACCATAACTTTGATATATTTTATACCATTTAAAAAAATAGATTCCAAAAGCTGAGTAGAGGAAATCTTCAGGAGTGAATACCCGTCATGTCCGAATGCCTTTATCGAGCATCCAATATGTAGGAACACGCCGTGGCGTGTTCCTGCCGTAGATTCCCCCTTAATACGTACGGGAATGACAGTGATAGTGGAGGTCTAAAGACCTCCGCTACATTTAGAATCCATTTCTTGAATTGGTACTAAAATACAGAGATGGATTTACAAACTTAAACGGAAAACTTGAAAAATCAACATTTTTTTCTGTCGGACAGTGTTAGCACGAGTTGCATATTCTGAAGAAACTTCTAAAGCTGTCATTCCGAGCCGAAGGCGAACAATCTCCGTACTTTGATATGCTTCACTAACTTATCGTCTATTTCGGGATGCCTTAGGACAGTTGTTTCTTACCCGTGGAAGGATTTAGATAAATGATAAATATCGTGTCCCGCTCCATGGCCCAAAAGAATACATCCTTTTTTCTTGAGCAGCCCGATAAACTCCTTTCGCTTCATATAGTAATTACTTTAATTTGATATTCTTCCTGCACGTCATCCATTACCATTAAAAGATATGCGTCTTTTATATTTTCCTCTAACTCTTCAATTGTTTCTCCCTGAGTCATAATTTCAGGATGTTCGAGAAGCCTTCCTAACAAAAATTTGTCTCCTTTCCAGTAAACCATTGTTACCTTCTTGTTCATGTCTAATATCCCTTTAAACCCAAATAACCATTACTTTTACTTTAAGGCAATCATAACCTAACACAAAGTGTTATTCATAACGACTTTCTCTGTTTGATTATTCTAATTGAACAAACTGACATCATCAAGCAATTGCATTGGCATTGCGGTAGGCGGTTGGCTGCAATGATTTGATCCTCAATAAGTGTTTGGTGCAGAAACCGTAATTTGAAATAAGGTCAGATATACAACTTATACCGGTTCTACCAAATTAACAGTGCATTCAGAAAGGAGTTGTCATTGCGAGCGATATGAGCCAAAACCCAGAGCGAAGCGAAGGGGAAGCAATCTCTATTTTCGTTCATTTGTCATGTCGAACCATGTCCTGAGTGAAAGCGAAGGACCTGTGAGACATCTTGATTTCTCGTGGAATTTATCCCGAGCCGAGTCGAAGGACTCGCAATGACAGATTAAGAATCAGGTTGCTTCGTCGCCCTGAGTCATTCGACTTCTCTCAGGATATACCCTATCGAAGGGCTCCTCCCAATGACGGCCCTGATTATGCACAATAAACCAATGGAATTGGTATTACTGACCTTGAATGTGATTGATAATAATAGAAAATCGAATGGCATGGTCCCATGCCATTCGTTATGGAATGATTTTATTATTGACATCCGAGACCTTATAAGTTTTCAGCAGCTGTAGCGCCTTTTATATCAATAGCATCAGTTACACAAGAAAGTAGAACTGCACAAAAAACGCGGACATCTCAGGCTCACGTGCTGCGCTACAGCTTCTTATCGCCGCTTTCGGAGATCAACAGCAAGCTCGTATCTGCGACCGTATATTCATATTCGGCGTATGTGTTATTGTCCCAGTGCAGGGTTAGTTTGCCGGCTTTAGCTTCCCACCAGCCTCGGTCTTCAGCACCGACAGTATTCATCGAGATTGAATCGGATGCATCAGCGAATGCTTGGCTCCCTTGAACAAATCGCCCGTCCCGCCCGTTAAAAGCGTTAAAAGGGGACGCAACCCTTTTATTTTAAACTTTCTTTGGTCGTCCAATCGGACGATAATGTAATACTCTACCTGCTATTCTTTCAAATATCTTTACAAACTTCTCAGAACCACTTGGAAGCCCCTTATACGTATTTCTCCTTATTATCTCTACTTTATCTCTATCTTCTCCCTCCGCTAACCACTTTCTCCAATCCCCTATCTCCTCAAACCTCTCCCACCATTCGCTCCTTCTCGTCAACACCTCATCTTCTATCAACTTACAATGCCCTGCTGCACTACTCCACCTGTAGTCCTCCGCTTTCCTAACCATCCTAGCCCTTACAGGATTACTCTCTATATATCTTATCGCTACCCATAAATACTCATCATCTAGCGGTGATGAAAAATACCTGCCCTGCCACAAATGCCCCTTCCACCCTTTCTCCCTGTTTATCCTCTGTGCATATTTCATATGAAGCGGTCTCAAAACTCTTTCTAAACCTTCCCCTTTTGCCGGTACAGCAACAAGATGCATGTGATTGGTCATAAGACAATATGCCAAAATATCTACTTCGTGCTTATGACAATACTCCTTAAGCCATGTTAAAAACAACTTGTAGTCTTCGTCAGTAAAAAACACATCTTCTCGTCTGTTTCCTCGCTGAGTTATATGATGGGGAACTCCGGCAAATATTACCCTTGGATGTCTCGGCATAAAATAATTATATCACCAGGTAAAAAGGGTTGCGTCCCCTTTTTCCCCCTTTTTCCCAAAAGATTGCCGACGGTTCTAACCAGAGAAGAAACACTCAAGATTATCCAGTGTATGTCAGGTTTGCACCAACTGATGGCAAAGCTCCTGTATGGAAGCGGACTACGTCTTTCCGAATGCGTCGAGATGCACGTTAAGGACATTGATTTCACACAGCGCCAGATCACTATCCGTGACGCCAAAGGTATGCAGGATCGAGTGACCATGCTTCCAGAGAGTTTGGTTAAGCCGTTACGGGAACACCTGGAACGCGTGAAAAAGTTACACCAAGAAGACCTAAAGAAAGGCGGGGGCTCGGTTTATCTTCCCTTTGCTCTGGGACGTAAATACCCTAGCGCCAGTCGTGATTGGGGCTGGCAATATGTATTTCCATCGGCTCGCTTGGCGAGGGACCCTCGTGACGGCATCCTTCGCAGGTATTACATGAGCGAAACGACATTGCAAAGAGCAGTCCACAAGGCAACGCGACTGTCGGGCGTCAATAAACCCGTCGGTTGCCACACCTTTCGCCATAGTTTTGCCACGCACCTGCTTCAAAACGGTTATGACATTCGAACCGTGCAAGAGCTGCTGGCACACAAGGATGTCAAAACCACAATGATTTATACGCACGTTCTGAATCGGAGAGGAATGGCGGTGCGAAGCCCGATTGATCTTCTTTGACCACTTCGTATTTTTCTATGTGATCGTAGAGAATCGTCGAGAAAGTATATACGGCTAGTTTAAACCGAAAGCGACGACTTGTACTCCATCACCACTTTTATAAAATCCCTGAAAAGCGGATGCGGGTTAAGCGGGGTAGACTTAAACTCCGGATGGAATTGACATCCGACAAACCATGGATGGTTTTTTATTTCTATCATCTCCACAAGTTTTCCATCCGGGGAAATGCCGCTTAGCACCAAACCGTGTTTCTCGAACGTCTCGTGGTAGCGGTTATTAACCTCATATCTATGCCTGTGACGCTCTGAGATTTCGTCGGACTTATAGGCGCTATGAGCAAGAGTCCCCTTTTTAAGCAGACAAGTATATGCTCCAAGCCTCATCGTTCCCCCTTTATCTCTAATTGTCTTCTGACCCTCCATTAGGTCAACTACAGGATGAGGGATGTCGGACCCAAATTCACTTGAATGAGCACCCTGGAGACCGCAGACGTTTCTTGCAAATTCAACCACAGCCATCTGCATTCCAAGACATATTCCAAAGAAAGGCACTTTTCGCTCTCTTGCAAACCCAATTGCCTTAATCTTCCCTTCAAAACCTCGCTTTCCAAACCCTCCGGGAACCAGTATTCCATGAACATCACCGAGCAATGTTTCCACCCCATTTGACTCAATATCTTCAGAGTCCACGTATTTTATGATTACTTTAGAATCATTCGCAATTCCACCGTGTGCCAACGCTTCATGGAGACTCTTATAAGCGTCCTTCAAACTCACGTATTTTCCTACAACGCCTATCGTCACATCGGATTGGACATTTGTGAATTTATCTACAATCGCTTTCCATTGAGATATATCAGGCCTTTTAGTCCACATATTAAGCGATTCAATTATTATTTCATCGAGTCCCTCCTGATGGAAAATAATGGGAACCTCGTAAATTGTCTCCACATCCTTTGCTGTTATAACCGCTTCGATTTTGACGTTGCAAAAAAGGGCAATTTTTTCTTTTATCTCTCTCGAAAGAAACCGATCCGTACGGCAGAGAATTACATCAGGCTGGATTCCAATTTGAAGCAATTCCTTCACGCTATGCTGAGTGGGTTTCGTTTTTAACTCCCCGGCTGGAGCGACATAGGGAACGTAAGTAAGATGCACAAAAAGGGTATTCCCTCTTCCCAAATCGGCTCTCATCTGCCTTACGGCCTCGAGGAATGGGAGGCTTTCAATATCTCCAACAGTGCCGCCGATTTCCACTATAACCACATCGTTATCGTCCGCAACATCGAGAATTCTGGACTTTATCTCATCCGTTATGTGGGGGATTACTTGGACTGTTTGTCCAAGGTATTTTCCCTCTCTCTCTTTGGTTATGACCGAATCATAAACCTTTCCAGTAGTAAAGTTATTTTTCTGTGTGAGATTAGCATGAGTGAATCGCTGATAATGTCCTAAGTCCAAATCCGTCTCCGCACCATCATCTGTGACATAAACCTCCCCATGTTGATACGGGTTCATCGTCCCTGGGTCAATGTTGATGTATGGGTCGAGTTTTTGAAGCGTCACTCTCAGTCCCCTGCTTTCAAGAAGCGCTCCAATTGAAGCGGCAGCAAGCCCCTTTCCAAGAGAAGACATAACACCGCCCGTAACAAATATGTATTTAGTTTTATTCATTAAAGGCATTCCCCTTCAAGAGATTTTCAAAGTCCATATAGGCTTAATATAAAAGGAATAAGCATTAATATATTCAAAACTCAAAAATCTTGCAACTTTAATCAATTACTGACTGGAGAGTAAAACGTAGGGAATGCATAATGACTTTTCAAATATTAACCTTGTAATAGATAACCTTAAACACACTCCCTTTGGATCCCTATTCCAGATTCTACCTGGTAGGGGTAGGTAATAAGGATGTTGGAACAGACAGGAATGTCTGTTCTACCAGAAATCATGATATGGTGGGTCAGACATTCTTGTCTGACAACCATCTAGCCTACCAGCAAGCATGCCCTGAACATGCCGAAAGGACTGGTGGTCTACCCTACTTTAGCCAATATCCCTATATTTTCTTCTGTCCATTGAGATACATGATGAGCGCTTTTACCGCTCGTCCTCTATGACTTATCAGGTTTTTTTCCTGAGGAGAAAGCTCCGCCATGGTTTTATTTAACTCGGGTAGAAAGAAAACAGGGTCATATCCGAACCCTCCCCCGCCTCTCGGTTTATCCAAGATGACTCCCTCGCAAGTTCCCTCCACGATAATCTCTTGACCACCCGGAAATACAAGTGCGAGATTACAGACAAATCTCGCCTTTCTGTCAGTTATGCCGTTTAGTTCTTTAAGAAGTTTCTTTATGTTTTCTTTATCCCCTGCATTTTCCCCCGCGTATCTCGATGAAAAAATCCCCGGACGTCCTCCAAGAGCCTCAACCTCTAATCCGGAATCATCCGCAAGAGTAGTTTTTTTAGTAAATACAGCAATAGCACGTGCCTTTTTAAGCGCATTCTCACCGAATGTTTTTCCATCTTCAACGATATTCGGAAAGGAATCATAATTGTTCAAAGATGTTATTTTCTCGAATATTCCGTCAAGAAGATCGGCAAACTCCTTCGCCTTTCCCTGGTTTGTAGTGGCAATCACAATCTCTTTTATCATAATTCACCTATCGAGTGTTAGGTATTAGGTGTTGGGTAACAGGCATAACTAAAACCTAAAAACCAACACCTAACACCTAATACCTGAAACCTAATCAGCCAGAATCTCCCTCTGCTTTGCTATAAGCCTTAGGATCCCTTTCTCAGCAATGTTGATCATTTGACTGAGCTCGTCTTTGCTAAAAGGTTTTCTCTCCGCGGTCCCCTGAACCTCCACTAAAAGCCGAGAGGCAGTCATTGCGACATTCATATCCAACTCTGCCTTTGAATCTTCCTCATAGCTTAGATCCAAGACCGCCTTACCATCTATCATTCCGACACTCACTGCAGCTACGAAATCTATGATTGGATTTTCCTGTAATATCCCATCACGCAAGAGGTATTGGACAGCATCAGTAAGGGCAACGAATGCCCCGGTGATTGAAGCCGTGCGCGTTCCACCATCGGCCTGAAACACATCACAGTCAACTATAATAGTTCTTTCACCAAGCTTATCCATATTAACTACGGCTCTAAGGGCACGACCAACAATTCTTTGAATCTCCTGTGATCTGCCGCCGACCCTTCCTCTTACGGCATCACGGGTGTTTCTGCTCTTTGTAGACCTAGGGAGCATCGAGTATTCCGCAGTAATCCATCCTTTACCGGTTTCCCGAAGAAATGGAGGGACACTTTCTTCAATAGTCGCAGTGCATATAACTTTAGTTTCTCCCATCTCAATAAGTGCCGACCCCTCGGGGTATTTCATCGCTCCACGAGTGATCTTGACAGGCCTTAGCTCGTCAGCTTTTCTTCCATCCGTACGCATGTATTAGAACTCCTTTGTTATTATCTTAATAAAGATTACACAGTCGAAGTATTAGTTTAAATAAATCCAAAAAAATATCGACACCTTGTTACGTGGAATTTAAAGAGAATCAAAATATCGTAGAGACGCATCGCAATATGTCTCTAAAAATGTATACCCGATTAAGTCTGTCCCCGGCTGCTTTAAGCGGGGGCGTTCGGGCACGACAACGTAAACATGCCTAATATGTGCTAGTAAATAAAATTACTTTATCTATTCTCCTGGTTGCAAAATGCTTCTTCTAAATAAATACTAACTCAAAGAAATCAACTACTCTGTAGCAATCTGCATGGTATGATCTTACAATATTACCACCACGACTGTCATTGCGAGGAGCCCTTCGACGGAATTTACACTGAGCACTTCGATTCTCTCAGTGCAGGCTCCGCGAATGTGCTCAGGATAAACTCCGCGACGAAACAATCTGATATTGAGCTTGTCATTGCGAGTCCTTCGACTCGGCTCGGGATAAATTCCACGAGAAATCAAGATGTCTCACAGGTCCTTCGCTTTCACTCAGGACATGGTTCGACATGACAAATGGATGAAAAAAGAGATTCTTCACGTGATTTACACTGAACGAAGCATGCCCTGAACGTAACCGAAGGGTGAATGTGTTAGCAATGACAATATAGTGGAAACCCTGTCACAAGCAGGCTACAGGGAATTGCCAAGTTAATTAGGAATTGTAGGGTTAAATTTATGTACAAAATCTATTTGAGTAAATCCTTATTCATTATAGTAATCTTAATTTTCCTATTTGCAATCTCGTCTTATCCAAAAGACATATATAAATGGGTTGATAAAGACGGCAATCTTCACTTTACAGATAACCACGCACTCATTCCCAAAGATAAAGTAGGTGAAGCCGATATGATAGATGAGAAGGAAAGCGAAACGGATGGAAAAGGAGAATTCGACGTTGTAGAAATATCTCCCGCTCCCTTAGAAGAGGAAAATCTTGAAGTGGATTCAGAAGAGGATAGAGAAAATGAAGAGACTCTTAGAGAATTTTGGGGAAGTCGCGTGCTGGAAATAGGCTCTAAGGAAAAAGCAATTTCAGAAGAGATTGAAAATACAGAACGACAAATTAGATATAAAAAGAGAGAGGTTGATTACCTGCTTATAAACGGTTACTCCGCTGACTATTCTATTCTAGAGCTTAGGTATCTGGATGACTATCTAAAAGACCTGGAATATCAAATGAGTCTAGTAGATCAGGAAAGAGAAAACCTGAAACAAAAAGCTCGCAGACAGAGTATCCCTCCCGGTTATCTCAGGCCATGAAATACCCCAATAAAGTAGGGGGAGGACTTCGGTCCTACAAATATCCTAGTACCGTTTTTTAACAAAGATTTCCGAGAAATGTAGTGCTCGTTCCCCGAACGAGCCTTAGAGCTGATGAGGGCATTACCCCCTACAATCTTCCGGTGTAATGCCATAAATAGAAAAGTCATCAATACCTAATTTCTTTCTTAAAAGGTATTAGCTTGATCGCCAAAGATTAGACAGAATAAGCTCGCGGATGAATATAAGTTCCTTTGGCAGTTTATCATACAACTTTATAAATAACTCTTCATGTGAAAGGACCTCTCTCTTCCACATATCACTATCTACACGCATCAATTCTTGAAATTTTTCCTTGGTAAAACTCTCCAAACCCCTCCAATCAATATCCTCGTACCGGGGCATTTTCCCGATAGGATTTTCAACACCATAAGCTCGACTGTTTGCTCGGTCAACAATCCATTTTAAAACCCGCATATTTTCTTCGAATCCTGGCCAGACGAATTTACCATTCTCATCCTTCCGGAACCAATTGACGGAGAAAATGGGAGGAGGATCAGGAATCCTCGGTCCAAAATTCAACCAATTATTAAAGTAGTCAGCCATGTGATAACCGCAAAACGGCAACATAGCAAATGGGTCGCGACGTGCTTCTCCAACTTTACCAGCGGCAGCAGCGGTAGTTTCGGAACCCATCGTGGCTGCGAGATATACACCATAACTCCAGTTTGAAGCCTCATAAACAAGAGGCACAACGTCGCTGCGTCTTCCGCCAAAAATAAAGGCTTTGACGGGCACGCCATCAGGATTTTCCCAATCAGGATCAATGGACGGACACTGGCTGGCAGGAGCAGTGAACCTTGAATTGGGATGAGCGGCAGGTCTTCCGCAGTCAGGCGTCCAGGGCTTTCCCTGCCAATCAAGTAATTCAGCGGGAGGCGTGTCTGTCATTTCTTCCCACCACACATCGCCATCGGGCGTTAGTGCAACGTTTGTAAATATCGAGTTTCGGCTGATAGAAGCCATAGCGTTGGGATTGGATTTTTTCGAAGTGCCCGGGGCAACGCCAAAAAACCCTGCCTCCGGGTTAATCGCATAGAGTTTGCCATCCTCACCCGGCTTGATCCAGGCAATATCATCTCCCACCGTTGTGACTTTCCATCCTTTGAAGGCAGCAGGCGGAACCAGCATCGCGAAATTGGTCTTCCCGCATGCGCTGGGAAACGCCGCAGTTACGTAGGTCTTCTCGCCTTCTGGGGATTCAACTCCGAGAATAAGCATGTGCTCGGCAAGCCATCCTCCTTCTCTAGCAATAACAGAGGCTATTCTCAAGGCAAAACATTTTTTGCCGAGCAGTGCATTTCCTCCGTAACCGCTTCCGTAAGACCATATAGAACGCTCTTCCGGAAAGTGGACGATGTATTTGGTTTTGCTGCAGGGCCACCGGACGTCTTTCTCGCCCTGTTTAAGAGGCATACCGACTGAATGTAGGCAGGGGACAAATTCTTCATTCCCAAGTATATCCAGCACGGCTTTTCCCATTCGGGTCATAATCCTCATGCTGGCAACAACGTATGGTGAATCAGTGAGTTGAACTCCGATATGTGCGAGGTGTGAACCTAAAGGACCCATGCTGAAAGGAATTACATACATAGTTCGACCATGCATGGAACCTTTAAAAAGACCAAACAAGATTTCTTTCATCTCCTTGGGCTCCATCCAGTTGTTAGTAGGACCTGCATCACTTTTATTGACACTACAGATGAAAGTGCGGTCTTCAACACGGGCAACGTCGCTGGGATCAGACCTTACGAGGTAACTGTTGGGCCGTTTCTTTTCATTTAACCTGATGGCCGTTCCGGATTTTAACATAAGACCGAACATATCATCATATTCCCTTTCAGAACCGTCGCACCAGTGAACTTCTTCCGGCTTACACAGGGTGACCATCTCCTGAACCCAATTTCTCAATTTGTCGTTTTTCACATAATTCGGCAAATCCATTATGCCTCCTTTTTCACCTTATGAGCTTATAAAAAAATTCTTTAATCAGCATTACCGCTAA
>JACPIY010000015.1 GCA_016187835.1 Deltaproteobacteria bacterium
GGGAGCATTCGATGCGGTTGGTTCAATCCTTGTAGTAGCTCTAATGATTGCACCTCCAGCGGCTGCCTATCTATTAACCGATGTTTTATCGCGCATGATAGTGATAAGTGCCTTTATTGGTATCATCAGCGCCGTTAGCGGTTACTGGTTAGCTCACGCTTTTGATGTCAATATTGCTGGATCTATGGCCACTACGGCGGGCCTAATTTTTGTTTTAGTGTTTCTTCTAGCACCTGAGCGTGGTCTTCTTGCCGTTTTCCGCCGACGCGCACGTCAGCGTTGGGAGTTTGCCCAGAAGGTGCTAGCCATACATCTTTTCAACCACGAAGATACCCCTGAGGCAGCCTATGAGTGCCGTATTGAGCACCTACATGAACACCTGCGTTGGGAGCCCGATTTTGCAACCCAGGTTGTAAGGCGCTCTCGGGGACAAGGAATTCTTATCTTTCAAAACGGACATCTGGTGCTGACCGAGTTGGGTCGCAAGCTTGCACAGAAAGCCCTTATAATGAGCACAGATAAGTGCTAGAATAACGGTTTGGGCATTTTCACAATCTACTATTAGCATCCCTATTGAGGTATAATTTTTTGATGCGAATGCAACTCTCTTCCGTGATGGAGGATTATTTAAAAACAATCTTCAGCCTCCTAAGAGAAAAGGGTAGAGCTAACACCAACGACCTTGCCAAGATAATGAAAGTATCCCCACCTACAGTGACGCAGATGGTTAAGAGGCTTGTAGAACTTCAACTTGTAGAACACGAGCCATATAAGGGCGCCGCTCTAACACCGGCGGGAGAGAAGATAGCTCTCGAGCTTATCCGCCATCATCGTCTCATTGAACAGTACCTCCACGAATCCCTCGGTCTTCCCTGGGATCAGGTTCATGAGGAGGCGGAAAAGTGGGAGCATGTGATCTCTGAAGAGGTCGAGAAAAGGATGGCAGAGTTTCTGAAACATCCTACCCGTGATCCTCACGGCTCTCCTATTCCTACTCCTGAACTCGTGCTTAAAGACGAAGAACTGGTCTTTTTATCGGAAATGCAGGAAGGAGAGCAGGGGATGGTATCGGAGGTTCCCGATGAGGATCCAAAATTGCTACAGTATCTTGATGAGCTTGGTCTTGTCCCGGATACCGTCTTTAAAGTCGAGAATAAAGAGCCATTTGGAGGCTCTATGGTTCTTAAAGTTAAGGGAAGGTTTCTTAGGGTTGGAACTGATGCTGCATCCCTCATCAAGGTAAAGCATTTGGAAAAGCAGTGATCTTTCTACCTTAAATTGAGGTGAGCTCGGCATAACAAGATGAGAGGATGTTATTACCGTATATTATCCTATAGGAACATTCGGTACGGGTTAAGCGGGAATCCAGTATTTAAACTCTTTACGGATGCCAGATTGATACATTCTGGCATAACAGGTTTGATTATCAAATTCCCCTTCATAGATCAAAGATGTCACCAGCTTTCCAAGTCATATCTTCATTCGATTTTTATAGCCAAGTAAATGGTATTCTCTCCTCTTTTTACAAGGAAAAGAGCCGACTTCCCCTTCTCTAAACTCTGTAACGCACCTTGATAATCACCTATGTTTCCAATAGGTTTTCTGTTTATCTCCAAAACTATATCTCCAGGCATAAAACCTGATTCGGCGGCTATGCTCCCGGGAAGGACACTAGTAATGATAACGCCTTGTTCTTCCCTAAGATTGAAACGGCTTGCAATCTGTGAATTTATCTCTTCCGCTGAGAGCCCGAGCTTTTGTTCCGTTTCTCCTTGAGCCTTCTCTTCGGTTGGTTGCACACCTATGTTTTCGGGAAGCTCCCCAATAATTACTGTGATTTCTTTTTCCTCCCCTTCTCTTATTACTTTTAGCTTTTCTTGCGTGCCAGGTGCCGTGAGTGCAACTGTACTGGTAAGCTGGGATACACTCTGAATCTTATTTCCGTTGAGTTCGACTATAATGTCTCCTCTTTTTATCCCAGCTTTGTCTGCCGGTCCATTTGGAGTTACATCTGAAACCAGTGCGCCCTTAACTTCTTTGAGTTTCATACTCTCGGCAATCTCAGGTGTAACCTGCTGTGCTAGAACCCCTAGCCATCCGCGGACAACCTTGCCCTTATCCTTGATTTGTTCTACTACATTCTTTGCCATGTTAATCGGTATCGCAAAGCCTATCCCCTGACCTCCAGCAACTATGGCTGTATTTACACCAACTACTTCTCCTTTGAGATTAAAAAGCGGTCCGCCACTGTTTCCAGGGTTGATCGGTGCATCCGTTTGGATAAAGTCATCGTAATTACCGAAGCCGAGTACCCTCCCTTTTGCGCTGATTATTCCTGCTGTGACCGTATGACCGAGTCCAAAAGGGTTGCCTATTGCAATAACCCAGTCTCCTATCTGGAATTTATCGGAGTCTCCAAATGTTACTGCGGGGAGTTTCCCTTTGGGTTCGATCTTGAGAAGAGCAAGGTCGGTTTTGGGGTCCCTACCTATAATCTTTGCCTTGTATTTTTCACTATCTTCAAGGATGACATCAATATCCTCGGCTCTATCAATTACATGGTTGTTTGTCACTATGTATCCATCTTCACTTATAATGAACCCTGAGCCGAGTCCACGCTGTCTGAATTCCTGCTCAGGGATGTCTCCGAAAAATTTTTTGAAAAAATCCTCAAAGGGATCGTTCTCGCCGCCCCCAAAGGGTGATTTAAAAGAAAAACCTCTTTGATGAATCAGACTTGTTGTGCTTATGTTTACGACGGAGGGCTTTAGTTTCTGCACTAAACCAGCGAATGATGGAAGCCCTTCGACTTTGCTCTGTTTTGGCATTTCTTTAGCTACTTCTGCCTTTTCCTTGCTTCCCTCGGTTGTAGTTTTCTCCTGAATTTTCTCGCAGGCTGTCAGACCTAAAGAGAGAAGTAAGAAAATCATAATCACTAAATATAAAAACCGCTTCATAACTACCTCCTTACTTGTTTAATATTAGTATAACATGGAACCAAAAACACTTGGAAAATTAAATTAGTTTTAGTCAAGCTGTTTTCTCTTCTCTACTGCCTGAATCAGTTTACTAGTTGGTTCACCGCGAATAGTGCAAGAGAGCTTTTCGTCTTCTTTCTTTCAACATTTAATTTGCCTATACCACTTACTTTCATCTTATCATCACTTTTTCTTCATCATATTTTTTATCTCCTTAGTTGAAAATGTCGTAATAATGCCGGTACTCAATGTCCTTCTTATGAGTACTTATTTATTATTATTCTCCTCGAGAGCTTTATAATAAATTTGGCTTTTCCATTTTTCGCTTTTACCTCTACACTGTCTCCCGCTCTTATTCCCTCGAGGCTTTTTGAAGAGGCCTTGATCAGATGTTTACGTCCTTCCGTGTCTTTCACTATAAGAGAGCCGGGAAGAATCTTTAGATAACCCTGCTTAACGGATTTAACCTGTCCTATTATCTCATTCGTCTGAGAAGTATCCGTCAATTCGCTTGTGATCGGTGGGAAGGATCCAAGAAAATATCTCTTTTTCCTCTATGTAGGGAGTTGATATGGTCTCAGCGATGGTATGATTTGACATAGAACCCCTTCCTTTTTTGTTTAAGGAGAGTTCCCCAAATTATTTCACATATATTGGGGAACTCTCCGGAGGTGCAGTAAGTTGCTATCTAAATCTGATACTCAATGCTTTCCCATGTTTGATATTGTTCCCTGCTTTCTGTTACAGGAAAACCCAGGGCAAGTAACAAGCCACGCCATAGAGGTTCTATTTGTTCTCTGTAATCTCTAACATCTTGAATATAGCTGCCGGGGTTGTTCTGCCATGTTATAAACTTATAAAATACAAGATTCAGTTTTGTCTTTACTACCGGCGAATTAAAATCCCAGTTAAAAAACCCACCAATAGGAAAGAATAGTTTAAAAAAGAAAAGTTGTTTGATTATTTGCTTGTGTCCTTCTTTACCATTGAGATCAAGGCAACCTGTTCTAACCCAGCTATATCCACTGCCAAAGGTTTGTGCAAGCCCATTCTTAAGCCCCAACCTCTCTCCTGCTCTTGATGCAAGAGTAGAAAAAACATAGGCGGCTTCCGGTGTAAAATACCCATGCTTTGGAAATTTATTCTCCATATCTGTAAGGTTTTTAACCAGAGGCAAACCTCCATGCATTAGGGCGGTATCGCCATCTAAGTGATTTTTAGAATCGAATTCTCCTATGTCTCCACAACTTTGAAGGGAAACTCGTATATTCTCCCATTCCTTCTTTTCTATTTTTAGCGCTTTTAGTATTTCCATTTTATTACCTCCTTCTTTAACCGATCTGCTCTAAGATGTTTTCAGATTTTTAAAAAGCAGTGGCTAATAGAGCATTTCAGTGTTTTTGATATGTGCCCGTGTTGCTTAAACAAACTAAATTACAGATTTCCCATACGGGTAAGCTATCGGTCGCTTCAATCAGGAAAAAAAAGGAGGAGACCTTAAAGGCAATAATGCAAAGAACGACGGATAAGGTAAGGAATTTATCGAAACAAAGAATATTTCCAACTGTGAATTAAGAGGAGGGGAAGTTAAAAACCCGGGGTTAACTATTGAGAACTGAGTATGAAATTTTTTGGAATCATCTACTGCTAGATCATCATTTTCACTAGGCAGATATTTATCTTGAGTTAAATTGTCTAAAAAGTGCGATTGAAAGTGGGACAAGCACGAACTAAATTGCCAGGACCTCTGTTGAAACTTCTCTGACAACGAAACTAGTTCTAAGGTCCCGACCGCAAAGATTAATATTAAAACTAGTAGACATTTCTTTGTGGTATAGGATTTGATAGTGCTGCCAAACCTGGATAATCTTCGGCTAAATTCCTTAGCTTCCACTTTAGGCTCCATAAGTATAGAAAAATAAAATTAATCTTTGCTAAGTACATGAATTAATTTTATCTATAAAAATAAAGTATACAGCTTAAATGTCAAGGATTATTTTTGGACCTAAAATTAAACCCATCACGAGGAACAACTAATTACGAGTTTCTTGGCCCACTCTGGAGGAGGTGCTAAATAATGTTCCAAGTCATGCTGCTTCGAATTCGGATCAAGATCAATGAGTTTCGTTGCATCTTGGTTGAAGCTAGCCAAGTGGGGATTAGAAAAAGGGGTGGGCAGAAATTTTTGGTAAAAAGCTTCGGAAGCCTTGCATAGGTATTGTCGAACTCAAATTCTTTATAATTTTCGCATTTATTGATTAACTGTAGGGGAGGGTGTTGCACCGCCCCCTTTTTCGAGCAACCGCAAGGGTTACCACTACAATCCCATACACATAGGCATCCGTTATTGGCTACACAAGTTTTCGTTACCTGCGTTTAATAATTGAATGACCATAAGCCCTTCTCTAGGGTTTTCCACTATTAATTATAGAACTCACTTTATTTACCGCGAGTATTTATTGTACAGCACCAGAAAAACTGCATCCCCTTGTTCCTTGCTCCTGTAAAAATCCTGAACGTAACCATTTATTTCAAACCCGTGTTTTAAATATAGAATAATCGCACTTGTGTTTCCCGCTTCGACGTCAATAAAAACCTTCTTGGATTTTATTTCTCTTGACCTCTTTATCATTCCTTTCAAGAGTTGAGAGCCATATCCCCTGTGTCTGTGGTTTTCGTCTATATATAGACTGTCTATGTAAAGAGAATTGTTCCACCTCTGCCATTCCGCAGAAATGAAACCAACGACCTTTCCACCTTCTTCTGCAACATAAATAAAATGATCCTCCTCACCGATCTGTTTTTCTATTTCGTCTTCTATTATTTCTATGCTCTCGGCGGATTCCTGCTTTTCTATTCGGGCGCAAGTTTTAACATCCTTTTTAGTTGCTTCCCTTACGAACATGAATATTTCCTTATTAAACCAACAATAGATAAAAACCTAATTTACCATCTTCAGTCAGATTCTCAACCTGCTTTATTGATTCTCCTAAGCAGGCACAACACTACAGTCATAAGAATCAAAGCGTTGACAGGTAGTTTTATTTTTTGTACTTTTCTAAATCTCTGGATTAGGACGGCGTATTATCGTGGAGAGCAAGGTAACGCATGAACTTTCGAGGCTTGTTGCGATCAAAAGTGAGAGCGGCCAGGAACATGAAGTCTTAACTTATCTGGAGCACCGTCTTGAATCACTCGGATTTCTTCCCTTTCGTCAGAAGGTTGTCGAAGACCGGTACAACCTGATCTGGACTCCCCACTCCCATCCTAAAGTCCTCTTTTCAGCCCATGTTGATACCGTCCCTGATTTTGGGCATCCCGATTTATATTTTCCTCGTATCGAAGAGGGTAGGCTCTACGGACGGGGGAGTGTGGATACTAAGGCGGGAATTGCCGCCATTATTCTGGCTTTAGAGATTGCACGTGAAAGGGGGATTAAAGTAAATGACTGTGCCGTTGCCTTTACTGTGGATGAGGAGCAGGAGGGTTTGGGATCCAAGGTGCTTCCTGAGGCAATTCGGGCTGATGGAGCAATAGTTTTTGAACCCACAGAGCTTATGATCTGTACTGCAGAGGCTGGCTCAATTGAGGTACGTATTGAAATCATTGGCACTCAGGCGCACGGAGGCGACTTTGAAGCAGGGGATAATTCAATTATTAAAGCCATTTCCCTAATCGAAGCATTCAAAGACCTGAGTTTTATCAAAGGATACCACCCGTTGATTGGCAGAGGCGGCTTCAACATCATGGAGATTAAGGGAGGCGGAAATGCTCTCCTAGTCCCTCAGCGGTGTGAACTGTCAGTAGACTTGCGTATCCTTCCGGGACAGGATGTGGAGGGGGCTAAGGAAGAACTAACTCGACTCTTCGAACGTGAAGGAGTGAATGTTGAATTTGTCGACGTGGATCCACCTTTTGAGTTAAAAAAAGATGAGCCGATAGTCAGGATCATAGAGCGCGCGTATGACAAAGCCCTTGGGGAAGAACCCAGCCTTGCGGGTATAAAAAGCTGGACCGATGCCGGGCACCTTGTTTCGAGCGGAATTCCCAGCGTCGTGTTTGGGCCGGGTAAGCTCGCCGTAGCCCATACGCCTTGGGAGTATGTTGAACTGAATGAAGTTGTAGCCGCTACTAAAGTCATCTATCATATCATTGAAGAAGTGTCGAAATGAAACAATCTAATCGCAAAATAGCCGAGGGCATTTTATTCACCGATCAATATCAGCTTACTATGGCGCAGCTCTACTACCGAATGGGTCTGCACGAGAAACAGGCCCAATTCGATCATTTCTTTCGTAGCTATCCCGATTACGGCACTCACAAGGCAGGCTATTGTATCAATGCTGGTCTGGAATGGCTCCTGGATTGGATGCGGAATGCTCATTTTGGCGATAGAGAAATTGAGTATCTGAGTAGTCAGACGGGTAGGACAGGTACTCGCGTCTTTCAAGAGGATTTTCTCGACTGGCTGCGTACAAACGGCAATTTTGATGGCATCACCATGCGCGCTATTCCCGAAGGGCGCGTGGTACATCCGAATGTGCCACTTACTGTCGTTCAAGGCCCTATGGCTATGGCCCAGATTCTTGAATCTCCACTGCTTAACCATCTCAATTACCAAACGCTAATAGCCACCAAAGCTGCGCGGATTCGAGAAAGTGGTAGAGGGCAACTCATGCTAGAGTTTGGAATGCGTCGGGGGCATGATAAAGGTGCAAATGCAGGTGCAAGAGCCGCTCTTATTGGCGGTGCTGACTTTACCTCGAACGTCGGGATTTCGCATATTCTCGGATACCCTCCAAAAGGCACCCACGCCCACAGCATGGTTCAGCTTTTCATGTCGTTAGGGGAAGGTGAACTAGGGGCCTTCCGTGCCTTTGCAAATATGTATCCGGATGACTGTTTGTTGTTGGTTGATACCATCAACACATTAGAGAGCGGGATCCCCAATGCTATAAAAGTTTTTGAAGAACTCAGGCGCAAGGGCCACAAACCGTTAGGGGTTCGACTCGACTCAGGTGATTTGGCACATCTCAGTATCCAAGCCTACAAGATGTTGGATGAGGCCGGATTTCCCGATACATCCATCGTTCTATCAAACGAACTGGATGAACTTGTTATTTGGCAAATCATTACGCAAATTATCGAAGAAGCACCACGGTATGGTGTTGATTCTGATCGCCTTATCAAGCGACTTGTCTACGGCGTAGGCACAAGACTGATTACATCGTGGGGTGAGTCGGCTTTGGGTGGTGTTTATAAGCTGGTTGCCGTTTACAATGAGAATAAATGGACACCGGCTATTAAGATTTCAGAATCTCTGGGTAAAACGCCAAATCCCGGTCAAAAACGCGTTTGGCGTGTGTATGATCGAAGGGGTAAAGCGACGGCTGACCTCATCAGTTTGGACGACGAAGATTTACATAAAGCAGAACATATTGTCTTGCGCCATCCATGGGATCATACAAAATACCGGGTATTAAATCAGCGGGATATTGCTGAGATTGAACCACTGCTGGCAGACGTATTAAGTGAGGGAAAGCTCGAGTATCCTCTCCCTTCAATAGAGGAGATGCGTCAGCTTCGCCGGTTCGATGTGGATCGTCTGGACGCTGGGGTCAAGCGTATTATGAATCCACATATTTACCACGTTTCTCTAACCGAACGGCTCTGGCATCTCAAGCAAAACCTAATTGAGTCGGTAAAGAAGGAAACTCAGAGATGATTCCACTTAGTGCTTTTACTACTTTCTAATCCGTCTATAACCCGTGGAGAGAGTCATGGTAAGTTCTTCAATCTTAGCTTCAAGCATCTTCTCTTTCTCCCTCAATTCAAATATTGCTTCTCTAATCTCATCGAATTTTTCAGAAAGAGTCAGCTCGACTTTATCCTTTTTAATTCTCGAAGAGTAGCTCTCTTCGTTTATTTTTAAACTCAGTATATCGGGCCTTGAAAAATGTCCGACAGAATCTATCACTGCCTTTGACCTTATAATCATATCCATATCAATCTCGGCATATAAGATTCCCTCTTTATCATAAAGAGGACCTGCGAGGTATTCTCCCCTTGGGCTTATTATTCCACTTCCGCCTGGGAAATCCCACTTCGTGTATTTCTTGAGTGGAAAGCTATCAGGAACCATATCTTCATTGATATAAAGCGAAGCTGCAATTACGAACACTTGACCTTCAAAGGCATACTGTCTGCTTGAAAAGTCCATTGTAGGCTTAACAAAACCGTGTCCTGCCCAGAGTCCTGCATGTATCTGCTCACCTTTGGTAAACATCGCGTACTTTGCTAAAGTTATGTGGTGCTCGTAACAGAAAAAACCTCCTACCTTTCCAAATTCGGTATCAAACACCCTTAGGTCTTCGGCACTTCCCATTCCCCATATACATTTTTCACTGTCAATTGACATTAGCTTCCTGTGTTTTCCATTTATCTTGCCGTTTTTGTCTATAAATAGCATAGTATTATAGAGAGTGCCACCGTCTCTTTCGTTCACGCCTATAATGACGTAAGCTCCTGCTTTTCGCGCGGCTTCTGAGAGTTTATCTATGTCTTTACTTGGAATTTCTACCGAGTTTTTATAAAGCTCGGTAAAGGCGTCAAGTACGAGTTTTCTTTCAGGGCCTGTACCCAAGTCCTTCGGCCAATAAGGGTAAGTCGGGATAAGAGCCTCGGGAAAGACTATTAAATCCGCTCCATTTTCCCTTGCCTCTTCAATTAAAATGCAAACCTTTCCGATAGTTTCTTCTTTATTGAGAAAGACCGGGGCGGTCTGGACTGCTGCGGCTATGAATTTTTGACTATCTACTACCATTTTCTTCCCCTCCTTGATACTGTAAGAGCTATTTATTGAGAATCCGTTCTTTATAAAACTTCTGTATATCATTATCTCAGTAGGAGTAGCTGCTTGTCAACACAACTGAATAAGATTTAATTCATAGATCTAGCGCTGGTCTTATATGTTTAGAGAAGACTTCCATAGTCTCAATCAAAACTTTTAAAGTCCCGCCCAGGACCTGAAAGACCATATATGAAACTCCCGATTCCCTATATTTGTCTATGCCGGTAGTTATTTTATCGGGTGTGCTGCGAAGTATCTCTCTCTCATCTGAGACTTTATTTTTTTTCTCCTTGATGACCTGAAGGTTCTTCCTCAAAGATATTACAAAATCCGGTCCCATTCTCCTTTTATTGACCAAGAGTTCATTGATATTGCTTGTCTTTTCCTTTATTTCCTCAGGTATAAGGCCTACGGCATGCCATCCGTCTCCCAAATTCACGGCCCGTTCAATCGCTCTTTTGCTGTTTCCTCCAATCCATATAGGTGGATATGGTTTTTGAATCGGTTTTGGAAGGAAACTAACATTTGAAAACTCCGAGTACATCCCTTTAAAACTCGGCCTTTCTTTTGTCCAGAGCACTTTTAAGACCTCTATGTACTCATCTGCAATGGACCCTCTTTCTTCGTATGACACACCAATTGCGGCAAATTCCTCTTTAAGCCAACCAGCCCCAACACCAAATATTACCCTTCCGCTTGATAGTACGTCCAGAGTAGAGATCATCTTTGCAAGCACTATGGGGTTTCTATAGGGGAGTATTATTGCACTTGTTCCAAGATAAATTTTACTTGTACACTCAGCTAGGTAGGTAAGTGTTATCAGAGGTTCGTAGAAGATTTTACCAAAACCCTCGTGTGAATCCGGCACCACTATATGGTCGCTTGCCCAGATCGAATCAAAACCCAGTTCTTCTGAGATTATTGCGACCTGAGAGATTACATCCTTTTTTGCATACTTCCCGAAATTAGGCAGAGCAATTCCAAATTTCATTTTATGGAATAGTATATAATGGGATTGTATAAATCTTAAACGGTTTGGCGGTAGTTTGGGGTGGAAGTTTTTTAACTCTTTTCAATTTTTATTCTTTTGTCTTCCAGTAACCTTTTGAAATTAAGCACCTTTTTTACATAAGACGGAGTTTGTTTTTTAAGACTTTTTGTGGTTAAGAATCTGGTTGGACCAACGTTATATGCAACAAGAGCATCATGAGTACTTTCAAAACGTTCTGTTAACAAAGAAAAATAATATATGCCAAGCCTTACATTAATTAGTGGGTCATATAGAGATTTCCCTGCATTAATTGAAATTCCGAGTTCCTCTGCTATTAAGTGTGCCGTTCCTGGCATAACTTGCATAAGCCCAATTGCGCCTCTATTGGATACGGCAATGGGATCAAATCTGCTTTCGACTTGAATCATGGCTAGGATAAGAAATGGATCGAGTTCATAGTTTTCACATTCTTCTCCAATAAGTTTAGCGAGGTTGCGGGCGTCGGAGGGAGGTATTTCATCGGACAATCTAAGTATCAATTTAAAAATCTCTGCTTCTCTAGTCTTAAGCTCTTCATATTCTAGACTGGAAGTCTTGCTTGTTTGTTTTCTTTCCTCGGGGCTCACTAAGACACCCACAGATTTGAAACTTTTTATTTTTAGATGGGAGACGCTCTTCATTTTTAAAAACAAGAATGCGGAAAGACAAACGAAAGAAAGAAGGAAGGACGCTTTTAAAAAACTATAAGCGGTAACCATCATAATATCACAGGATTTTTTTAACATTGTAATCTCCTTAGCTAGTATTCGTCACTCTTTTCACTCTCTTTTCTGGATTTCTAATTAAATTTTTGCTTAAAGACCCAACCCTTTCTAGAAATATTAATCAATTAGACTTTGGTTGGATTTTTCAGTGGAAAAAAGGCATAAGAAGATAACTTTATATAATACCTATGCCCAAATAGCGAAAGAGGTTTTTAATCACATTACTTCTTTCTTTTTCTTTTCTAAAACAAATTTTGTATCTCAGCATGACTCACGGAAGATTTAAGATTGCTTCCTTAGTTGTATGATCCACCTGCTGCCTCACTTTTGTTTTTTAGCTTTGCTCTGCAAGCTCTTGATATCATAACAAGTTGTTGTTAGGCTTAGTAAATTTCCATGCGTAGATAAATGCGGCATAAAAAATTGAGATAACCCTAAGTTGGAGTTAAGGCTTTTCAAAGTTTTTCTTAATGTAAACAAAAACCTCCTTCTTGGAAATAAAGCATAAAATAGTTTTCAAAGGTCCATTTATTACTCCTCTTTGATATAAATCCGGATTTACAATATAATTGACTGAAGAAATTTGTCAATGGTCTTCTTCGCAATTGCAAAATTTATTTTCTCGATTTTAACGTTGAAATCGGCAATAAAATGACTTTGATTACGCATTCGCTAATAAAAATAATGCGAAAAAAAAAATATTTTAAAACGGTTTTTCCCGATATAAATCGTGCGTTAACTTATTATATGAAAGAAACTCATAAATTAATTATTTGACGCAAATAGCTTGTTGTTAGCCATTCTATAAAAGTCTAGCTGAAAGTGAAAAAAACCAATGGTGTAAATCCCGTGCTTGTTACATGATTTGGTGTATAAGAAATCACCACATACAACATATGCAAAAAAAATTAAAAAAATACTTGACAAATTTTTTAAAACAAATTAAAGTTGTAGTAACACATTGATAATGATAACTAACTATTGCAAAACAAAAGGTTTTCCCTCGTTTTCGGTAACGGAATCGAGGGTTTTTTGTTTTTTATACTTTCACTAAAGGAGGTGATATAGAAGATGGCAGCTACTAAGAAAGCACCCGCTAAGAAAGCGGCTACCAAGAAGAGCAGTGCGCCGAAGAAAGGAGGAACCAAAAAGGCACCAGCTAAGAAAACGACCAAGAAGAAGTAGCCTCCTTTTGTTCCTCCTGTTGTTATGGAAAGAGAAAACCCTGCCGCTGAATTTTGGACTCAAGCGGCAGGCTTTTTAACTTATATCACAGATTTAAAGGAAAGACAAATCCCTTTTTTGGGCTAGTAATTGAACAGCTAACATAGTGTTTGGGTTTTAGTTCTTAGTGACTACTGGTTCATTAAGTTAAGAAAATCCTTATCAGACTTAGTTCCTCTCATTTTATCAAGAAGAAATTCCATTGCCTCAACTGTGCTCATGGGGCTTAGGATTTTACGAAGCAGCCATACCCTATTTAGAACCTCTTCGGAAATCAAGAGTTCTTCCTTTCTTGTCCCTGAACGCTGAAGGTCTATTGCAGGGAAAACCCTTTTATCGGCGAGCCTTCTATCGAGATAAACCTCCATATTTCCTGTGCCTTTAAACTCCTCAAAGATAACCTCGTCCATTCTGCTACCTGTATCAATCAAAGCGGTGGCGACTATCGTGAGGCTTCCTCCTTCCTCTGTGTTTCTTGCAGCACCGAAAAATCTCTTGGGTCTTTGAAGTGCGTTTGCTTCCATTCCGCCTGAGAGGACTCTTCCGCTTGCGGGGGTTACGGTATTGCTTGCTCGTGCAAGTCTTGTAAGGCTATCAAGAAGAATAACCACATCTTTCCCATGCTCTACAAGCCTTTTTGCTTTCTCAAGAACCATATCAGCAACCTGAATGTGTCGCTGAGGCGGTTCATCAAACGTAGAACTCACTACCTCTCCTATTACCGATCTTTCCATATCCGTTACTTCTTCAGGACGCTCATCTATAAGAAGCACTATGAGAACTATTTCGGGATGATTCTTTGTTATAGCATTTGCAATCCTTTGAAGAAGTATAGTTTTCCCTGTTCTTGGTTGTGCAACTATAAGTGCTCTCTGTCCTTTCCCTAGCGGTATAAAAAGGTCCATTACTCTTGTACAGAATTCGTTAGGGTCATACTCGAGGTGGATTTTCTCTTCGGGATGAAGCGGAACAAGGCTTTCAAAAGGTACTCGTTCTCTACAGGACTCAGGGGTATCGTAGTTAACGTGCTCTATTTTGAGAAGCGCAAGATTCTTTTCTCCTTCTCTAGGTAGGCGGACCTGGCCGCCCACTATATCACCGGTCTTAAGATTGAATGAACGTATCTGGGACTTAGAAACGTAGATATCGTCCGGACCAGGAAGATAACTGTACTTAGGGGATCTCAGGAAACCATAACCTTCCGAAAGAATTTCAAGAACGCCTTCTGCATAGATGACGCCTTCTTTCTCACTTTGCGCTTTTAAAACAGCATAAATAAGGTCCTGCTTCGACATTCTGGAGGTGTCTTCGATTTGAAGATCCCTTGCCATCTTCATAAGTTCTGTGGCTTTTCTGTTTCTCAACTCATTCAAGTTTAAAAATTGTTGAGACTCCATTGCTTCTACCGTTCCCTTGCCATCGGGATTTTGATGCGCTTTAGATACTCTAGCCATGAAATTTTGACCCTTGATTCATATAGAATTTTTAAGATAAATCTCAATACTCAAATTAGAGGAAGTTTTCTAATCGGTTCTTTAAGAGTTGTTTTGAAGCTTTATTAACAATAATATTATGCACACTAAATGTTGAATTTGTCAAGTATTTTTAAGGACAGATACCTATAACTATATTATCAATCAAACTTGCATTTGGAATATACCAAAGGGCTCTTCTTATGTTATAATGAGAAATCATTTAAAACAAGACCCCAATGGGAAGAAAGTAAATGAACAAAAAAATCAGGTCAAATTCATCTCATTTGTATGTTTTTTATTTCACCTTTTTATCAATAGTGGTCTCTTATTTTTCATTGCCCGGTCTTCAATCACAGGCTCTATCTGAGCCTCCTAGATACACTGAGGTTGAGTTTAGCTCGATAACTGGAGAAATTTTTGTTAATCCTCAATACACGGGTAATATTACAAATGTTAGAAAGCTTTTTAATTACACTCCTTCTTCATCTAACCCAGGTGCAGAGCTTCAGATAACAAGTAATGGATGGGAAAGTATTACTGTTCCCACGTCTGAATCTGATGTTGTAGGTCTTATTGTCACGGGGGAAAAGGGGACTTTGAAAATTTCATTGTCTATGTTAGAAGATCCAATTGAAGTCGAAAAACTTAAGCCCCTTAATGATCTTATCATTAGTTTCGGGCAGCTTAACACCACTCTTCTTACGCCCAGCACAAGTATATCTCAACCCGGAGGTTTTGGTATAGAGATATTAGATTACAAGGAAAGTCAATTCATGAGCGGCGATATCATTGCAATAAAAGATCATCAGATTGCAGCGCGGTTTGAGGGTTTACCTCCCACTGTGGTTAATTCGGACGGAATGGTACGAATCAGTCTTAAAGAATCTGGTGACAAATTTCTGAATGCAGATCTAAGAGCCTGGGGCTATAACGTTTTTGTTCCTGATACTGATATCGAAAAGCCATCTCCCATAAAAGCCGAAGTGTTCGGTCTCCCTATGGAAGCTAAACTCAATTTTAGTTTCCAATCACTCCCAGGACAAAAGATTACACCATCCATGAGGACACTGACGGTAAAAGAAGTTAACTCAGGCGAACCCATTGTAACTATTGTGACCTCTATCCCTGGGGCACAACCACTTAGTGTTTCAGTTGAGAAGGTAAATTAATTAAAACTATTCCCGCTCTTGCTTGTCGCTGACTAATTCTTTAAAATTAGAATAACTTATTTGATGTTTTAGGATACCTTAAAAAAATAAAAAAGAGGTGAGGTTGTTATGTCTGGTCACTCAAAATGGGCAAATATCAAACACAGAAAGGCAGCCGTTGATGCCAAGCGTGGGAAAATATTTACAAAGATAATAAGGGAACTTACTGTTGCCGCAAGGCATGGAGGCGACCCAAATACCAATTCGCGGCTCCGCATAGCCATTGCTTCTGCTAAGAGCCAGAACATGCCCAAAGATACAATCGATCGCGCTATAAAGCGAGGCACGGGTGAGCTTGGTGGGGAAGAGCTTCATGAAATCATTTATGAGGGATATGGCCCGGGGGGAAGCGCGGTTCTTGTTGAGGTGCTTACTGATAATAAAAATCGCACTGTGTCTGAGATTAGAAGAATCTTCACAAAATACGGCGGCAACCTTGGGGAAAGCGGCTGCGTAGCGTGGACTTTCGAGAAAAGAGGAAGGATCGCCTTTGAGAAAGGAACTGTGGACGAAGATAAGCTCTTTGAGATTGCACTAGAAGCTGGGGCGGACGATGTAAAAACGGAAGAAAATGAAGTTGTTGTGATTACATCAACCGATACTTTTGAGTCCTTTAAATCAGTAATTGAAGAATCTGGACTTAGATACAGCTCTGCTGAAGTCACTATGATTCCTCAAAACAGCGTTAGAATTGACGGAAAGGAAGCCGAGCAAATGCTTCGTCTCATGGAGGCGCTGGAAGACAGCGACGATGTTCAGAATGTTTACTCAAATTTTGATATTGCGGAAGAACTTATGCAGGCATTTGGATAAGCAGTATGAAAGTTCTCGGAGTTGATCCCGGCTCAAGGGTTTGTGGTTACGGGGTCTTAGAAAGCCGAAACGGGGAGCTTATACACATAGAAAGTGGATGTATTGTTCCATCTTCAACTTTTTCACTTCCAGAGAGATTAAAAGCCATTTATGAAGGTTTGAGAGAAGCAATAAACCGCTCCTCTCCCGATGCCATGTCTATTGAAAATATATTCTTTGCAAAGAATGCAAAAAGCGCGCTCAAGCTTGGAGAGGCAAGGGGAGTTGCGCTTCTAGCTGCGGCTGTCTCTGGAGTTCCTGTGCATGAATACGCTTCTACAGAGGTAAAACTCGCTCTCACCGGGCGAGGCAGGGCAAACAAGCTAGAAGTTCAGGAGATTATTTCTCGAATACTCGGAATCCGGGAATGGAAAAGATCGGATGTTTCAGATGCTGTTGCGATTGCGATTTGTCATATCAACTTTTTTGAAACCAAGGCCAGGCTCGGGGTAGAGATAATAAGACCCCGCAGAAGGAGGCGTCGCTGGACAGAGGATGATTTCTCTTCTTAGAGGTAGAATCGCTGAAAAATCCTTGGGAAAGATAGTAGTTGATATTCACGGTGTGGGATACGGAGTTACCGTCCCGCTCTCTACTTATTACCGTCTTCCCGAACTCGGCGATGAGGCCCAACTCAAGATCTATACCCACATGAAGGATGACGGAATAGAGCTTTTCGGTTTTCTCACCGAGGACGAGAGAAGGATATTCACATCGCTTATCAGCGTCTCAGGTGTGGGCCCGAGAGTAGCAACGAATATTCTCTCAAGCATATCTCCTCCAGAGCTTGTATCTGCCATTTCTTCGGGAGACCTTGTAAAAAAAAAGATTCCCGGAATTGGTCCAAAGCTCGCATCAAGGCTTGTTACTGAACTCAAGGATAAGGTTGTACACTTTCAACCTGCAGGAGAAGCGGTGGAGAAGGCAGGAATCTTGGAGGATGTAATCTCCGCACTTCTCAACCTCGGATACAAAAAACCTGAAATAGATGAGCACATAGCAAAACTTGAGGAATTAACCTCGAAAGAGAAAGACATTGAGACGGCTTTAAGGGAATCGCTCAAGATCATGAGAAGGGTTTAAAGGTATCTGGTCTTAGGTATTGGGTGTTAGTTAATACCTGCCCAAAAACCTGCCAAACTGATACCTACTTTATTTGTGGCTAACTAATTAATATGCTATTTATATGAAAGATGGATGAAAGAGTAGTAACACCAAAACTCCAGGAAGAAGACACACTTTTTGAACCTAATCTTAGACCGAGGCATCTAAAAGAATATCTGGGTCAAACCAAAGCAAAAGAGAAAGTAGAGATATTTATAGAAGCCGCAAGGCGCAGGAAAGAGGCTCTCGACCACGTTCTTCTTTATGGCCCTCCGGGTCTGGGAAAAACCACACTTGCCCATATAGTCGCAAATGAGCTCGGCGTGAGAATCCACGCCACATCAGGTCCTGTAGTTGAAAGGATTGCTGATTTAGCTTCAATTCTAACCCACCTGAATGATGGAGACGTTTTCTTTATAGACGAAATCCATCGCCTTAACCGAATAGTCGAAGAATATCTCTACTCTGCGATGGAGGATTACAAAATTGACCTTATGATTGGCGAAGGACCAACGGCAAAGTCAATGAAGATAAGCGTGCACAAATTCACTCTAATTGGGGCTACGACAAGAACGGGGCTTATTACATCCCCTCTCAGGTCAAGATTCGGAGTTGATTTAAGATTGGATTATTACACTCCCGAAGAACTTGAAGAGATAATAAAAAGATCTGCCAGAATTCTTGGAGTGAAAATCACGGATGAAGGAACACAAGAGATTGCTTACCGTTCAAGAGGAACGCCGAGGATTGCAAACAGGCTTCTGAGAAGAGTAAGGGATTTTGCTGAGGTTAAAGCAGATGGTGTTATCAATCTGGAAGTTGCCCATAGCGCACTGGAAATGCTGGAAGTGGATTCTCTTGGACTTGACAACGTAGATAGAGCAATTCTTACGACAATCATAGAGAAATTTAAAGGCGGTCCGGTTGGTATTGAAACTATAGCCGCTGCAGTGAGTGAAGATAAAGATACAATTGAAGACGTGTACGAGCCTTTTTTAATCCGCCAGGGACTCATTGCCAAAACTCCGAGAGGGAGGACTGTGACTCCTCTTGCCTATTCACACCTTAAGATACAGCCTCCACATATGCAGAAGGGGCTTTTTTAAGATTATCTAACGTTTTGGAATTAATCGCTTACAAAATTCTCACAATCCCCCAACATTTAGCATAATCCTGAACGAGTCTCACATTTCAATTCATCCACCTTTACCCTTTAGCGCCAGCAATGCTTTTGCTATTTCTTCCGACTGCAACTCGATTATAGAAATCAACTCCTCGGGTGTCCGTTTATCCTCTTTATCTTCTCTATTAGGATTAACTGCCTTGAGGTCGTAGTTTTTGGCCTGAATTTCGTCTATAGATACGTTCCAAGAACATTTACTTATTTCTCTTTCGGGAAGGAGTTTGAAGAACTCATCAAAATGCTTCATCGAAAGTGGATGCCTTTTGGTTATATTGATGTCGGATAAATCGTAATACCAGACCTTCTTAGTAGGTTCTCCTTTTGCAAAAAAGAGAAGATTGGTTTTGCTTCCTGCACCCGCATTGACAAAAACCCTTGTCGGAAGGCTCACAATGCACCATAAGTTACACTCCTTAAGAAGTTTGCGCTTGGTCTCTACGAAAGCCGATTCGTTTGTGCGAAAGAGTACTCCTTCGTCAACTACAATTCCACACCTGCCACCCGGTTTAAGGCTTTCTATGACGTGTTGTAGAAAAAGCATTTGGGTAGCAGATGTTTTATAGACAAAGCGATTTTGGGCTTCTTTTCCCTCCTTACCTCCAAAAGGAGGATTGGTAAGAATGACATCAAAAAGTTCAGGTGCTGCTTGGAAAAGTCCGCCATCAAACTCTAGTCCTGTTAAGGTATTTCCGTGCCAAATATGCGGTTCATCAATATCATGAAGAAGGAGGTTTGCCAATGCAATCGGATAGACTAGACTTTCCTTCTCTCGTCCATGGAAGGTTCTCGTTTTGAGAATTTCAAGATCATCCACTGTCTTTGCTTTTTCCTTCATGTGAATATACGATTGAGCCAGAAAACCGCCTGTTCCGCAACATGGGTCATATACTGTTTCTCCAATCTTTGGGTCAACAACTTTTACCATTACGCGAACTATTTCTCTTGGAGTAAAAAATTGTCCTCCGTCATTGTTTTTCTCACCCATTTTCTGAAGAAGTCCTTCATAGGCTTGGGAGAGTGTGAACATATTGGTTTCATCAATCTGATTTAAGGAGAGCTCATTGATTTTGTCAATGATATCAAGAAGGTTACTCTCCATATCAATTCCAGTTTTTTCGGTTGAGGAAAAGACTTCACTTATAACCTTTTGGCTGGTAGTTGCGCCGGGTCTATTTTTGAGGTTCTTTAGGTATGGCATGAGTTCGCCATTTACAAAGGACATAAGCGCACCCGGCTTGTTCTTTTGAAGCTCTTTTCTTTTCAATCCGCAATCCCTTGGAGCTGCCCAATCACGCCAGCGATAGGGATATATTAATGAAGGAGTAAACTCAACTCCTGATGTCCTGGCTTGTTTTTTCTCTCTTTCCTCTTTCTCATCAAGGATGCGAAGGAAAAGCATCCAGGTAAGTTCGGGTATATATTGAAGAGCGCTGGCCCTGCCAGATCGACGCATAATATCGCAAATGCTTTTGATGTAGGCATTTAGAGATTGTGGGTTTGTGATTTTTCGAGAGTTATTTTGTTTTACAATATAGGCTCTCTTCAAAATGACTCCATTTATTATAATAACTCTTATCCTGAACTTGCTCTGGGTTCTCTCTATCGAATTGCCACTGCAGGGGGTTATCTATGATGTATTCTCGGATACGGTTTAATTCATCTTCATTTCGGATGATATACTCATAGTAATTTCTTTGCCATTCAAAAGAATGGTAGTTGTTCTTTCGGTATTGTGTCGTTACAGCGGCTTTAAATGTTCTGATTACAATGGGCAACGTTTTTCGTTTAGGTGAAATAAATTTATAGAAATCTGATGGATTTCTTGTAGTAGGGGCGTTCAATTGAACGCCCCTACAATCGTCGGCTATAACAATAACACCGTGTAAATGATTGGGCATAATTACAAATACATCTAATCTTGTAAAATTGAAATGACTTGGAATTTGACTCCAACACCGATAAACAATTTCTCCAATAGGTGATAATGTAACATCGCTGTTATTTATTTCTTCCAAGACGAATTTTCTTTCTTTAACACAGATAGTAACAAAATATGCTCCACCAAGAGAGTAATCATATCCTTTTAAGCGAATAGAACGCCGAAGGTGTTTTTGTGAATCTGATTTCTGTTTCATAACTCTCCCCCAAAAACCCTTCTCAAAACCGTTTGAGGCAGGGCGTTGATGGCCTCGAGTTGCTTTTGGGTTGCGGAGCGAAGTTCTTCTGTGTCTGCCATTTTTTCTTTGAGTTTGTTGACAATGTACTGCTGCTCGTTCAGTGATGGTGGAAGAGGAATAAGTTGCTTTAAGAATTCTTTGCGGTTGAGGTTTCTTAAACCTGTTGTTGTATCCTGTATCAATTCCGATGTCCTTTTCGCTTGGGAAGATTGGAGATAAAAGTACAGGTAAAAAGAATCTACTAGACTCGGAATAGCTCTTAGCCTCATTGTAAAATTGGAGAATAGATAAATCCTCTCATCTGGTGGAATAAAAATAGCGCTTTTCCCGACTAAGTTCTTGCTGCCGCTCGACGTAGCTACCACAATATCTCCCGACTGTAAGGACTTGCCGGTTATGCATTTAGATTCTACTTTCTTGATTGCCACTTCATCAAAAACCATTTTCCCGTCTTTGATATTGTTTGAACGCAAAATAGAATGACAGTCAGAAGAGCCATCAGGGTCTTCTCCCCAAATGCCGGATTCGGAATCACATATCTCTCCTAACTTTTTCCTCTCCCACTTCTTCACATCATAGCTTTCAAAGATCTTGCTTAGATATGCTGCGGGAAGGGCCTTGACTGCTTCCAACTGTTTTTCACAGGCATTATGGGCATGTTCCACCTCCTGCATAATTTCTTTAATTGTTGCAGTGACACGCTTCTGGTCAGGGAGAGGAGGAAGAGGAACAGGAATTTCTCTTATATCTTTTTGATTTAAACTCGCTTGCCCAATGGCTCTCCGAGCATTTGTAGTATAGTACCTCTTGCAGTAATCTGACTTAAGCCAGTAAAGAAGAAAGTATGGGACTAAAAGACTCTCATTTACTCTTATGAGTAGAAGGTTCATGCCGTGATAAAGGTTTTCAGGTACGCTTTCATATATAGCGCAGTTTCCAAGCTTTTCGACGCTGTTTATATGACTAAATAAAATGTCTCCATTCCTCAATTTAAGATCCTTAAACTGTTCAGCTAGTAAATTCACCCAACCCACCCTATTTGGATTCACAACGCCGCTAGAAATCGTTTCTATCCTGGCTACTTGAAACCCCCTTCGCTCAAAGTTTTGCTCTGCTACTATGCCGTTTTTTATGGATGGAAGCACATCCCCTAATCTCATCCATCGCCATCCCTCTGGAAGCGGACATCTTTCAATCAATCTCATGTACCTATGAACAATAATTTGCTTTTTAAACTCATGCTTTATCTTGCATCCTGTTTATCTCATCAATCAACTTCGGAAGAATCGCTTTTGCAGCCTCCTCTCCAATTTTAATTGTTAAATTTCCACGATGAAAATCCAAAATTCCCACATGAGACAGAGGCGGTCGTATTATGAAATCAGGGGGATATTCTTTTAAACGATATACTGTTAAGCTCTTCTGTGTTATTACCGACGTTCTTTGAATAATGTCAATAATGCCCGGTTCTTGTCTCCTGCCTTTTCCTTTTGAATCAAACCTTTCCTCCCAAGACTTTTTCTCCCAAATTGAACGGAGATAATTAATCACAGGATTGATACCAGATGGCCAGAGTTCCTCTTTTAAACTCCTTTTGGTTTCTGTCTCCGTTGTCTCGAGGCGAGAACTTCCAAGAAGGTCCACGGCTACTATAAAGTCAGAACCAAGAGAACGAGCCGCTTGCACCGGCACTGGTTCGAGCACTCCTCCATCTACAAGGCATTTACCCTCAAAAACTACGGGAGTGAAAACCGCAGGTATGGCAATACTTGCTCGTATGGCTTGATGTAGATTGCCGCTAGTAAAGGTAACGATTTCTTCATTTTTCAAGTCAACACAAACTGCGGCAAAAGGCTTTCTCAGGTCTTCGATGTTTTCGACATTTATAATTTCATTCAAAAGCTTAAGGATTTTTCTCCCGCTGAAAAGTCCTTGCTTCGGCCACGTGGGACCTAGAAGCAATGGAATGTCCGTGAGCTTAATTTTAGTTGAAGCCTCTTCGAGTTTTTTCAAGCTGTCCGCTGCATAGGCCGCACCCACCAGCGCTCCGATACTCGTTCCGGCAACAACGTCAAATTCAATTCCGGCTTGAGCCAGAGCGTTTAACACTCCAATATGTGCAAATCCCTTAGCCGCGCCACCGCCTAGTGCGATTCCGATTTTCATATTAGTATAATGACTATGTTAACCACAAAGACACCAAGTACACAAAGTTTGTTAATAATGTTTATCTCCCTGTTCTCTGCGTCTTTGATCTGGGTATCTGTTATCAATATAACAAAATAAATTATAAATGTTGTAGGGGCGGTTCGCGAACCGCCTTACAGCCTTCTGTCATTGAACAGACAAAAATGTCTGTTCTACCGAGTATTCTAAAATGGCAAAAATCATAAATGGTGGGTCAGACATTCTGTCTGACTTCTGGGAATTCATTTTTAATAGCATAACTACTTCAGCGAATCTAAAAAGTCGTTGATAAAACGGGTGAGCTTTTTGTATTCGAGAAGGAAGGAGTCATGACCGTAGGGAGAATCAATTTTATGATAAGTGACATCTATATTATTGGCCTTTAAAGCTCTTACTATTTCTTCAGACTGATAGGATGGATAGAGCCAGTCGGAAGAAAAGGAAGACACAAAAACCTTTTTGCACTTTATTCTTTTAAAGGATTCGTCAAGATTTTCATATCCTTCGGCGGCATCGTATAGATCAATTGAACGCAGGAGGTAGATGTAGCTGTTTGCATCAAATCTTTGAACGAACTTCGATCCTTGATACTCAAGATAGCTTTCAATCTCAAACTTGCTGTCCAAACTTAGTTTCATTTTGCTTGGGTCTGTGTGTTTTCTTCCAAATTTATGCCAGAGCCACTCGTCGCTGAGATAGGTTATGTGGCCGATCATCCTTGCAATCGCAAGCCCTTTGTTCGGCGGCTCTTTTCCATAGTAATTTCCTTCGTTCCAGTTCGGATCGTCCATAATAGCCTGAATGCCTACTTTATGAATCGCAATGGATTGTGGAGTTGATCTTGGGGCAGAGGCAATAAGGATAATCGAGTCAACAATATCCTGATAAAGAAGCGACCATTCAATTGCCTGCATTCCCCCCATCGAGCCTCCTGCAATGCCACGAATGCGTCTTATCCCCAGATGGTCAATCAGTTCTTTTTGTACACGCACCATATCACGGATCCCTATTAGAGGAAAAGTAAAACCATATGGTCTTCCCGTCTCCGGATTAACGGATGAAGGACCCGTTGTACCATAGCAACTTCCCAAAATATTAGAGCAAACTACAAAATACTTGTCTGTATCAAATGCCTTGCCGGGACCAATCATGACGTCCCACCAGCCGGGATATTTCTCATCGGGGCTATGTTTTCCAGCGGCATGGGCGTTCGCGGTAAGGGCGTGTTCGATGAGGATTACATTGTCCATTGTTTCGTTTAGTTCGCCATAAGTTTCATAAGCAACGGTGATCGGTCCCAGCTTTTCGTCGTTATCGAGAACGAATTTATTTGGTGGATATGCAAAAGTGTGGTACTCCGTTTTAACGATTCCGACAGAACCTTTGTCAACGATAACTACCGGGGATTCCCCAAGCTCTTGGGAGGACATGCTTTTACCTTTTGGAAGATTTAGTCACGAATAGGCATCAGTTTAAATGGTTAATCAAAGTTCATAAGGTTTATTGTAGGAGCGCTATCCCTGGCGCGATACTATTCGCGGCTGGAAGTCGCACCTACTTTGCTTGCTCATCTCTTGTCTAAAAAAAATAACCAAAAACAGATAGCCAATTTATTTTCTTTCTACCTCTGCCCATTCGTCTTAATTCGTGGCTAAATACTTGCTTTCACCTTATATTTCCATCTGATGCGAACTGCGCATCAGATACTACCGTGACTTTTCTAATGCCTGGTCAATATCCCATAGGATATCATCCAGAGTTTCAAGTCCAACCGAAATTCGGATCATGTCAGGGGTTACACCAGCGGAAATCTGCTCCTCTTCCGTAAGCTGACGATGCGTTGTGGATGCCGGATGAATGACAAGCGTTTTTGCGTCTCCTACGTTGGCAAGATGGCTTAAGAGCTGAAGGCTCTCGATAAATTTCACTCCGGCTTCCCTTCCGCCTTTAATTCCAAACGTAAAAATAGAACCGGCGCCTCTCGGTAGATATTTTTTTACAAGTTCGAAATAGGGACTGTCTGAAAGTGCGGGATAGTTAACCCATGTTACAGCCGGATGTTCCTTTAAGAATCTTGCAATGTCCAAAGCGTTAAAGCAGTGCCTGTCCATTCTTAGGTGAAGGGTTTCTAACCCCTGAATAAAGAGGAACGCATTAAAAGGACTGAGGGCAGGACCGAATGTTCTAAGCGTCTCTACCCTTGCCTTCATTATGTAGCCGAAGTCCCCGAATGTTTCATAGAATCTCACACCGTGATAACCCTTTGAAGGCTCCATCATAACAGGGAAGTTTCCGTTGTCCCAGGGAAATTCCCCCGACTCTACAATCACGCCGCCAATTGAAGTTCCATGACCGCATATGAATTTTGTAGCTGAGTGCACGAGAATATCGGCTCCAAACTCAATGGGTTTGCATAAATAGGGCGTAGCAAAGGTGTTGTCAACTATGAGCGGAATTCCTGCTTCATGGGCTATATTTGCAACGGCTTCAATGTCGAGGATGTTGCCTAAAGGATTGCCTATAGTCTCTGCAAATATGGCTTTTGTCTTTTTGGTGATTGCCTTCCTGAAATTTTCCGGGTCGTCGGGGTTTACGAATTTGGTCTCTATTCCCAATTTTCTAAAGCTCACATCGAACTGAGAATAGGTACCTCCGTAAAGCGTGCTTGATGAAACCAGTTCATCCCCCGCTTCCATAATGGTAAAAATCGCCACCATCTGAGCCGCCATTCCCGAAGCCACAGCCAGCGCTCCACGACCGCCTTCAAGCGCCGCCATGCGTTCTTCGAATACAGCATTCGTGGGGTTCATTATTCTTGTATAGATGTTTCCAAATGTCTGTAGGTTAAAAAGGCTTGCAGCATGGTCGGTGCTATCGAAAACATAAGCGGTGGTTTGATATATGGGAACGGCGCGAGCGCCTGTCGTTGGGTCCGGGAGTTGACCTGCATGTAGACACAGCGTTTCAAAACCAAATTTTCTATCAGCCATTTTCTCTCCTTGATACAGGATACAAGATGCAGGATATTAAGATAAATCATGCATCATGCATCGTGCATCATGTATTTTGCATCGTGATTAATACGGCAGCCATTTTGGTCTCTTGGAAGAAATCACTCCGGTATAAACCCCGACAAAATTAAGTCCTCCAAAAAGACGCGCATGTTCGATTTTCATACAGCGGTTCATCACGAATTCAAGTCCTGCCTCACGTGCTCTCTTAGCGGCTTCTTCATTTATAATCCCAAGCTGCATCCACACAACCCTTGCTCCAATCTTGATTGCATCTTCCACAATCGGCGGCACGTCTTCAGGTTTTCTGAAAATATCCACAACATCCACTTTTTCTGGAATATCCAGCAAGGTTGGGTAACACTTCTCTCCTAAGACTTCCTCGTAGGCTGGATTAACAGGGATAATCCTGTACCCATGATCCTGAAGATATTTTGCGGCAAAGTAGCTCGGACGATACCAATTTGCCGAAAGTCCAACTACAGCAATAGTATGATTCTCTTTTAAAATCCGACGCAGAGTTTCTATATCTTCGTTCATTTTAATCTCCTCGAATCAAGAGCAAAAATCTCAACAAGTTGAAGGAATTATAATATAATCTACCTTAGATTGTTTAGACTCTACAAGTTTGATAGAAGTGAGCTAAGTTTATTTTTTTGAAGAAGCTTATTAAAATAAAGTACTATATTAATTAAGACAACATCAGGAGTCATATAACATTAGCAGAGTTAAGGTGGTAGGGGCACATCAATGAGCGACGACCTTTCCAAGAAGAACAGGTGGATTGGCATCATAGCAATCCCGATCCTCATAGCCTGTGGTTTCGCTGTATGGAAATACTACCAGAGCCTTCCTTCCAACAAAATCCTCATTCTCGTTGCCGACTTTGAAGGTCCTGATCCACAAAACTACCGTGTGACTGAGACCATTGTCGAGCAACTGCGTGGTGCCACAAAAGAATACAATGACGTGAAAGTTCAAGCCCTGGGCGAGCCTATTACTGCCCAAGAAGATAATGACGTTGCCCGCGCTAGAGGCAAAGATAAAAAAGCAAGTATCGTACTGTGGGGATGGTATGAAAAAGCCTTTGTTACCCTACATTTTGAAGTCTTACAAAAGCCAAAGAATTTACAGTTATATAAGGAAAAACAAACTCTAAACTTAGCATTAACACAGCTTGACAATTTCGAGATTCAAGCACGTCTCTCTGATGATATGACTTACCTTACGTTACTGACCATTGGTTTGGCACGCTACAAGGCAAATGACTACGATGGAGCCATTGCTCTTTTCACTGATGCGTTAAATCAGCATCCTGTGCCCACAAATATGATTAATCCTGGAGCTATCTATTTCTATCGAGGATTTGCATACCTAACCAAGGGCGATTTCGATAACGCTATTACGGACTATAATGAGGTTATAAAAATCAAACCTGACTTAGCTGAAGCCTATAATAATCATGGGCTAGCATACTTGAATAAGAAGGAATACATCAGTGCTATTGCCGACTTTAATCAAGCCATCCAACTTAAGCCTGACTATGCCATAGCTTACGTTAACCGTGGACTTACGTACCATTATAAAGGAGATCAAAACCTCGCCATTGCCGATCATAACCAAGCTATCAAACTCGAACCCAATTTGGCTGATGCCTACTATAATCGTGGCCTTGCTTACCACTATAAAGGTGATTATAAAAGTGCAATCATTGACTATAACAAAGCCATTGAATTCAAGCCCGACTATGCCAAAGCCTAC
>JACPIY010000016.1 GCA_016187835.1 Deltaproteobacteria bacterium
TAACGTGTGCTAAGGGCACGGATAGATGACTGGTTATAAAGACCAAGGTAGAAAGGATGCCTAAAAAGATATAAGGGTAAAAACAAAATGACGGAAGAAAGATTATAAAAATCACTTGCACAACTTTTTCATAGATGACAGCTTTGTGTATTCCCCACTTGAGTATGTGAGTGCATAACATGAGTTAATAACGAGCCTTGCTCGTCATTATACAAGTCTATTCTATCATACATAGTGTCTTTATAAGCATCAACTTTGTTTACGCTTTTGTCTACAAGATTTACGCCCTCACGTTAATTTGTGATTTAAGGACACCATGTTTGACTTATATGTTACATATTTTATTATATCTTGACCTACTAAGAGAAGGTTGTAAGAAAGACTAAATGATGGAAATAGTTGTTGTTGGACTGAGTCATAAGACCGCTCCGGTTGAGATCAGAGAGTGTTTTGCATTCTCCCAAACCGTGTATGATTTGACAATTGCTGAGTTATATAAAAAAAGTAATGTAGAAGAGTGCTTAATACTCTCTACCTGCAACCGTTTTGAGGTCTATGCCGTATCGGAAAACGCTGAACAATGTATTGAGGAAATAAAAGAATTTCTTTGTGAGTTTCATAAAGTCTCTCTAGAGTTTTTCTCTACTCATCTTTATACATTAACAGGCCATACTGCTGTAGGGCATCTGTTTAGAGTAGCGTCGAGTCTTGATTCCATGGTAGTGGGAGAGCCACAAATATTGGGGCAGGTAAAGCAGGCTTATAAGACGGCGACTTCTAAACAGACTATAGGGCTTATTCTAAATCGCCTATTTCATCATGCTTTTTTTGTGGCAAAAAGGGTGAGAGCGGAGACTGGAATCGGTACTCAGGCAGTTTCAGTAAGCTACGTTGCCGTTGAACTTGCAAAGAGGATTTTTGATGACCTGTCGAAAAGAGCGGTAATGCTTATTGGCGCTGGGGATATGGCGGAGCTAGCAGCAAAACATCTTATTTCTGCCGGTATAAACGATTTATTGATCGCAAGCAGAAATCTGGAGAACGCGAAAGCCCTTGCCGAAATGCTCAATGGAAAGCCAATAAGAATTGAAGAAGTCTATTATTTGCTGAAAGATGTGGATATTGTCATTACGGCAACTGGTTCTTCAGATTTTATAATCAGACCACAGCATGCGCGTGAGGCGCTAAAGTTAAGAAAAAATGAGCCTATGTTTATGATTGACATTGCTGTTCCACGCGATATTGATCCGAGGGTTGGAGAAATACCAAACGTTTATCTATACGATATTGATGATCTTAAAGGTGTGCTCGATGAAAACCTGAAGACGAGGCGTGAGAGTGCCGAGAAGGCAGAGGAAATTGTTCTTCAAGGAGAGAGAAATTTCGTAAGATGGCTGGATGGCCTCAAGGTGGTTCCAGCGATAATTGAACTTAAGAAGAGGTTTGAGGAGATTAAAGTAAACGAGGTTGAAAAGGCGGTTCGCAGGTTTGGAAGCTTATCGAATAGAGAAAAGAAGATAATTGAAAATATGGCGGCGGGGATTATTGGAAAGATTCTTCATAACCCTTTGACAAACCTTAAAAAACAATCCTCTACTTCACTCGGGGCGCTTTATGTAGATACTATAAAGAGACTCTTTGAACTCGACAGAGAATTTGAGTTTTTAGAAGAAGACGACATAACTATTCAGCCACGAATGGGCACAAATGAACACGAATGAAAGCATGGGTATTTGGTATTAGATGAAAACTGAAAACCCAACATAGTAAATTCGTCTTTATAAGTGCCTCAATAGTTAAAAGAAGAAAATGAGGCAAGTGTTAAGGATTGGAAGTAGAGCGAGCCGTCTTGCGCTCTGGCAAGCGGAGTTTATAAAGGGTCTTATAACAAGAAGCTTCCCAGGCTTAAAGATAGGAATATCTGTAATTCGAACAACCGGAGATAGAATAGCAGACTTGCCGATTTCTGAAATTGGCGGGAAGGAACTATTTGTTAAGGAAATCGAAGAGGCTCTTCTTCGTAACGAAATTGATGTCGCTGTCCACAGCTTGAAGGACCTTCCAACCGTTCTTCCCGATGGGCTTAGAATTGGAGCGGTAGGTAAGAGACATGATCCAAGAGACGCTCTTGTATCGAAGGAAGGTATCAGGTTTTATGAATTTCCAAAAGGAGCCAGGATTGGAACGGGTAGTGTAAGACGTCAAGCCCAACTTCTTTACCTTCGCCCAGATCTTCAAATTATTCCGATTAGGGGAAATGTTGATACAAGACTTAGAAAATTAAGAAATGAGGGATTTGACGGGGTTGTGCTTGCTTTAGCAGGGCTGGAAAGAATGGGATTTCACAATGAAGTTACTGAAGTCTTTTCGTTTGATATTCTGGTTCCCGCTCCCGGACAGGGAGTAATAGCAGTTGAGTGTAGGGAATATGATGATGAGATAAGTCGGATGCTTGTCCAAATTAACCATGAGGAGACTCAAATTGCCGCTTCTGCCGAGAGGGCTTTTCTCGAGAGACTGGGTGGTAGTTGTCACGTCCCTGTGGGATGTTTTGCAGAAATTAAAGAAGACAGTGTTAAGATTCTTGGTTTGATTGCTTCTCCTGATGGTAAGCAATTGATTAGAGAAGATATTGAAGGTTCCGTGCAAAGCCACAAGTCTCTTGGAAAAGAGCTTGCTGAAAGGATTCTCAAGAAAGGAGGGGAGGAGATTCTTTCAAGGCTTCCTAGCTAATCAGTATTTTGTAGTTTTTTCTCTTGATACTCATTCGAAATTGTTGCACTTTATTTTCCTTTCATGATACTATGAAAAAAAGGAGTAAAGGAAGAATGATCTCTAAGAATCTTGAGGAAATCACATTTGCATTTTTAGACGTTGAGACTACTGGGCTTGATCCTTATTGGGGAGATAGAATTTGCGAAATTGCGATTTTTAAAAGAAAGGGGGCAAAAGTTCTTGACAGGTTTGAAACCCTTATCAACCCCGGAAGAACGATTCCGCTTCAAGCCGCTTCTGTAAACGGAATAACTGATGATATGGTTAAAAAAACTCCTTTCTTCAGAGACATTGCCTGGGATGTTCTAAATTCACTAAAAGATAATGTGATAGTGGCCCATAATGCCCAGTTTGATTTGGGATTTCTACTTGCGGAATTGTCCAGCATAAAACTTTCGCCTCCTGAAAATGAAGTAATAGATACGCTTAGTATTGCAAGACGATATTATAATTTCCCAAGTAATAGTCTTGGAAAGATTGCAAGATATCTTGGAATTTCAACCGTTGGTGAGCACAGGGCTTTCGGAGATGTAATAATAACAAGAGAAGCTTTTGAATACTTTCTCATGAATTTAGAAAGAAGGGGATTGAGAATTGAACGTTTGAAGGATGTGCTTAAGCTTCAGGGAAGGTCAGTGTCATTTAAAATGCCAAATGAGCACGTGCTTCCACCTACTATCGAGGACGCACTAAGGGTTAAAGGCAAACTTCAGATAAGATACCTCTCGGCTTATAAGGACACGACTACTATTCGAGTAATCGAGCCGCTTGAGGTTAACGTAAACAGAAGTTCCACATACGTTATAGCCTATTGCCACCTTAGAAAACAGAGGTGTAGCTTTAGGCTCGACCGCATTCTCGAGGCAAAGAAAATTTCCTGATTTTTAAATAATAAAAATTTACTGAGCCGGCTTTTCTTTGGGCATCTCCTCGGGAGCCGGGGTTGCTTCTTCAGGAGCTTGCATTTCCCCTTCTGGAGCTGGGGTTGCTTCTTCAGGAGCCTTCATTTCCCCTTCTGGGGCCGGAGTTGTTCCTTCAGGGGCCGGAGTTATTTGTCCTCCAAGCTGGGTCTTCAGTTGTTCGTTTTCTGTTGTAAGAGTATTTATTTGAGCGGTGAGTTCTTGAATCTTTTTCTCAAGATCGGCTTTATCTTTCATGAGTTGTTCTACCTGAGCTTTGATTTTATCGTATTCTTCCTTCTTAACCGTACCTTCACAGCCTGCCAAAAGTGAAGCAGAAGAAAATATTACAACTGCCAAAAGTGCTTTAGTAAATCTTTTCATATTTCTTATCCTCCTTAAGGAACTCGTTTTTTAGTTATTTAATCTATATTTAGAAATCCCATATGTCAATAATTGATGATAGGGTCATTAAAAATGAAAATTAATATGGAGTAAGTTGTTGAACTTTTGGCCTCTAAGCTTGACATGACTTTCAAAGTTAAATACAATTACAAAAGCATAACGCGGGGTGGAGCAGTCTGGTAGCTCGTCGGGCTCATAACCCGAAGGTCGGAGGTTCAAATCCTCCCCCCGCAACCATAGTGTGCCACACTATTCCGCCGTTACTCCTCCATCAAGGTTTAGTATTGATCCTGTAGCCCAGGATGAATCATCGGATGCGAAGTACAGTATTGCATATGCAATATCCTCCGGCTTTCCGTTTCTTCCAATCGGATGAAACGATTCCCACATCTTCATTCGCTCCGGGATCTTTTCATTAGGAATTCCCAAGGTTTCAAATATTTCTGTTTCTACAACCGCTGGGCAAATACAATTTACCCTTATTTTATATGGTGAAAGTTCAAGTGCAAGCGTCTTTGTCAGCATTACTATTCCACCTTTTGAAACAGCATAAACAGATGTTGTAGACTGCCTGATTCCTTTTATTCCTAATGTGCTGCTAATGTTTACAATTGAGCCTCCGCCCCTTTTGTACATTTCTGGTATTGCGTGTTTACTCATGAAGTAAGTGCCTTTTAGATTAATGTCCATAATTCTGTCGTATTCTTCTTCATTGGTTTCGGTTTTTTTAATTCCTTTAAAAACGCCTGCGTTATTAACGAGAATATCCAGTCCCCCGCAGTTACTTACCGTTTCTTTGACAATCTTTTCGGTCTCGCACACTTTTGATATATCACCAACAACGTAATAGGCTTTACCACCGTTTTTTTGAACCGTATCTACGGTTTCTCGGAGCTTGTTTTCTCTCCTTCCTGCTACGGCTACTATTGCTCCCTCCTTAGCAAAAAGAAGGGCTGTAGCCTTTCCTATTCCGGTTCCACCGCCTGTTATGAGGGCGATCTTGTCTTGGAGTTTCAATTTTCGACCTCCTCTTTTTTATGAGATTACTGATATTATTTTAACGGATACTTAGAATCGGAAGAATAGAGGAAGAAGTTAGAAATTTAAATAAAGCTATTCGACGACGAGTCTTTGGAAGTCTTTTATAATTTTTCAAATTTGATCGGCCAATAAACACTGTAGGGAAAGCATATATGCGTTCCCTGGATACATTACAGATTGTGTAGAAATACTTTACAGCAGAATCAACCTTATTGAGTCACTCCTACCAGGACCTTCCCCTATCCGGGTCGCCGCTTTAAGAAGTCTAATGTCTTTTTGTTAAACCCTTCACTTTTAACTATTCACTCTTAGTTCTTTGCTTGACGACTAAGGTTGACTGGGTATAAAATTAATTAGTAATTATCAATTGTAATCATTCAAGTGAGTTAGAGTAGAAAGTAAGTTTGGATAAAAATTGCTCCAATATACATTTCACCTCTAACATAATTAACCTTTTTTCACGAATTCCTTTACATAATTAGCGAATTGACTTTATAGGTGGAAGGTTCGATGAGGAGAATAAATGAAGGCAAAGAAACCTAAAAATGAGACGTCGCGGCTAAAGACTCTTCGCCGATACAAAATCCTGGATACAATTCCTGAAGAGAAGTTTGATGACATCACCCGTTTAGCCTCCCATATTTGCGGGACTCCAATTGCAATAATAAACTTTATTGATGAGAACCGTCAGTGGTTTAAATCGAAGGTCGGTTTGGATTTATCGGAAACTTCATTAGATGTATCGTTTTGCAAACATGCTATTCAGCAACCTGATATTTTTATCGTCAGAGATGCTCTTGAGGATGAGCGTTTTGCCAATAACCCTTTTGTGACATCGGACCCAAATATCCGTTTTTATGCTGGTATGCCTCTAGTAACGCCCGAGGGCTATCGGCTCGGAACCCTATGCGTCATAGACAAGGTACCTAGAGACCTGAGCTTTAACCAAAAGGAAGCGCTTCGTACCTTGGGTCGCCAGGTAATCACCCACCTTGAACTGAGGCGTAATTTAGAGGAACGCAAAAAGGTAGAAAATGCACTCTACTATAGTGAGCAACGGTATCGTGTTCTCTACGAAGATAACCCGTCAATGTATTTCACTGTAGATAAAGAAGGAACGGTTCTTTCGGTAAACCAGTTTGGCGCTGAACAACTCGGTTACACTGTTGAAGAGTTGGTTGGACAATCGGTACTTAATGTTTTCTATGAGGATGATAAAAAAGCCGTTCTGGAACAGTTAAATGCTTGTTTGCAGAATCCCCGACGGCTTGCAGATTGGGAATTACGTAAGGTTCACAAAGACGGAAGTATATTATGGGTGCGAGAAGCCGCTCGTGCCGTTCAGGACATTGACGGTAATCCTGTTGTTCTAGTTTTTTGCGAGGATATTACTGAACGCAAGTGCACGGAGCAGGCTCTTAGAAAAAGAACGGAGCAAATTGTTCGACATCAGACAGCACTTCTCGAATTGGCAAAAATGGATAACTCATATTTGGACAAGGCTCTAAAAAAGATAACCGAGACGGATGCTAAAACACTGGGTGTGGAGAGGGTTGGGGTTTGGCTTTTTAATGAAGACCGTTCAGAGATTATTTGTAAAGAATTCTACAAATTGAGTGAAAACTCGCATGAAGGTGGATCAGGGCTTCATGCCAGAGATTATCCTAATTATTTTAGGGCCTTAGAAGAGAGTCGGATCCTCGCGGCCAGCCATGCCAGCACCGATCCTCGCACCACCGAATACACGGAGGGGTATTTAAAACCTCAGGGAATCACTTCAATGATGGATGTTCCTATTCGCCTGCGCGGAGAAGTAATTGGAATTGTTTGTCATGAGCATATAGGACAGCCGAGAGTGTGGGAATTAGAGGAACAGGATTTTGCGGCCTCGATTGCAGATATGGTTTCTCTGGTTCTTGAAGCCTCGGAGCGCAATCGGGCAGAAGAGGCGCTGCGGAGAACGCGGGACGAGCTAGAAATAAAGGTTATAGAACGAACTTCGGAGCTAGTAAAAGCTAACGAAAAACTTGAGGACGGAATAAATGAGCGCAAACGGGTAGAGGATGAACTGAGGATACTAAATAGCATAACTCAAGCAATGAATCAGTCCATTAAACTTGAGGAGATTTACAGGATTGCATTGGATAAAGTTATTGAGCAAGAATACGTTGACATTGCATCTATTTATCTGGTTGATGAATATAAGAATGAGGCAGTTTTGCAAGACCACAGAAATTTTCCAGATGATTTTATCCGAAGGGCCGGCAGAATTCCCTATCCTAATGGTGCAACCTGGAAGGTCATAAATAGTGGAAAGATATTAAACGTTAAGAATGCCAAGGAAGACCCTGATGTAGGCCCGGCAGGAAGAGAGCTCGGATTTGGTAGCATGTTAGGGATACCGATAGCTCTAGAGGGAAGAACAATAGGAGTACTCTGGTTACTTACCTATAAGGAACACCAATTTAGCAAACAAGAAGAGGATTTACTTACTTCAATTGGTAGACAAATAGTTATAGCGATAGCAAAGGCAAACCTATATAGAGAGTTATCGAAGAAGAATCGCTACGAGACAATTATAAGCACTGTGATCCGTAGCGTCCATCAGTCAATCAATCTCCAAGAAGTCCTGGAAAACGCAGTTGATGCTATGAGTGAAAATATAGAAGGAGCGGACATCATTGCAATTTGTCTTGTTGAAGGAGAAGAAGCAGTTATAAAATCTCATAGAGGATTTACTGATCGCTATATTCAGCAAGCAGGAAGAATCACTTACCCGAAGGGATTTACATGGAAAACGATAGTAGAAGGAAAGCCAAGGTATTGTCCGGATGTGGACAAAGATGAGTTTATTAGCTGTGCTGGAAGGGAAGCCGGGATACAAAGCTATTTATCTATGCCAATTCGTTTTGAGAGTAAGACGGTAGGATGTATAAATATAAGCTCATTAAAGAAGAACGCCTTTGATGAAGAGGAGCTAAAACTGCTTGAGATCGTGGCGCAACAAATAGACATAGCAATCAACAATGCGAAGAAGGCTGAAGCCTTGCAGCGATCAGAGGAACGCTATCGTACTCTTTTTGATCAATCTCCAGTTGGTGTGTATATGTTTGATAAAGAGTACAGGATAAAACAATGCAACGAACGCATGGCAGAGATTCTTAAATCCTCGCGCGACAGAATTACAGGACTCGATATGCGGACGCTAAGAGATCAAAGTTTTATGCCACTAATGAAAAAAGGACTTGAAGGGGAAACTTGCTTGGAAGAGGGCTTTTATGAAGCCACCACAAGCTCTGCAAAGCTATGGTTATCGGTTTGTGTTAGTCCTTTACGCAATGCTGATGGGGATGTTATTGATGGAATTGCTGTAGTGGAAGATATAACTGAGCGCAAGCGGGCTGAGGAGGTATTACTGAGTATTGCAAAGGGAGTTTCCGCTGCAACGGGTGAAGCGTTTTTCCAATCATTGGTTGAACATCTCGCAAAGACCCTGGAAGCCGATTATGCTTTTATTGGTGAGCTTAAGGATGATAAAGTTAAGCTCGTAAAAGCTATCGCTGTTTACGCCGACGGTAAAATCGCGAGCAATTTCGATTACGATTTGGCTGGTACACCATGTGAGGGTGTTGTGAGAAAGGAGTTGTGCTCCTATCCTAGCGGTGTGCAGCAAAAATTTCCACATGATTATTTACTGACTGAAATAGGTGTAGAGGGGTATGTTGGTACGCCTCTATTTGATTCATCAGGTAGGCCGCTTGGCTTAATGGTCGTGTTGTATCGTCAGCCAGTGAGAAATTTAAATATCGCAGAATCTATGCTGCAAATTTTTGGGGTTCGCGCATCGGCGGAGTTGGAGCGTAAGAGGGCTGAAGAAGCACTAAAGGAAAGTGAAGAAAAATTCCGAAATCTCGTCGAGCAGACTAACGACTGGGTGTGGGAGATAGATAGAAACGGGGCCTTTACTTATGTCAACCCGAAAGTATACGAGATTGTCGGGTACGAACCCGAAGAAATTCTCGGTAAAACCACGTTTGATTTTATGTCTTCGGAGGAGGTAAAGCGGTTTGGCGAAGTTATAAGTTCATTCATATCTATGCAAAAGCCATTCTTTCGCCTTGAGAAGACGTTAATACACAGAGATGGGCGTCTGGTATTTTTTGAAACGAGCGGTGCGCCAATAGTTGATAGCAATGGCGCGCTTCATGGGTATCGCGGAATAGCGCGCGACGTAACGGAGCGAAAGAGAATAGAAGAGGAGCTCCTAAAAGCTCAGAAGCTGGAATCTCTCGGAGTTCTTGCTGGCGGTATTGCTCATGATTTTAACAACCTTCTAACAGCGATTCTTGGCAATATCTCTCTTGTGAAAATGTATGGAAATCCTGAAGATAAGGCATATAAAAGGCTTACTGAAGCAGAAAAAGCCTCTCTCAGAGCAAGGGATTTAACTCAACAACTCCTTACCTTCTCAAAAGGTGGCGCTCCTGTTAAAAAAGTGACGCTTACTAAGGAACTGGTAAGGGAATCCGCTAATTTTGCTCAGAGGGGGTCAAACGTAAGGTGTGAGTTTTCAATAGCAAAAGATTTGTGGCCATTAGAAGTAGATGAAGGGCAAATAAGTCAAGTTATCAATAACCTTGTTATAAATGCCCAACAGGCTATGCCTCAGGGGGGAGTGATAAAGATCATCGCAGAAAATGTGAGCAGGGGCGAGCAGACAATTCACCTTGGTAGTATCGTGAATGGGATACTACTTAAAGAGGGGAAGTATGTAAGAATAACGGTAGAAGATCATGGTATAGGAATACCCGAAGAACATTTGTCAAAGATATTTGACCCGTATTTTACGACAAAACAGAAGGGAAGCGGACTTGGGCTCGCAGTTACATATTCTATAATAAGGAACCACGATGGGTATATTGGAGTAGAATCGAAGTTGGGGGTAGGGACGAAGTTCTACATATATATTCCTGTTAATGACAGTAAGATATCGGAGCTTATTAATTTAGTTAATGAAAGTCCTGTGGAAGGGAAGGGACGCATACTGGTGATGGATGACGAAGAAATTGTGAGGGGGGTTCTATTAGAAATGCTTAGCCAAATCGGATATGAGGTTGGCTGTGCAAGAGATGGTAGTGAGGCTATAGATTTGTACATTAAAGCTAAAGAGTGTGACACACCTTTTGACGTAATAATAATGGATTTAACTATAGCCGGAGGGATGGGAGGTAAGGAGGCAATTAAAAAACTGCTTGAGATAGACCCTGATGTTAAGGCAATAGTATCAAGTGGTTATTCGAATGATCCTGTCATGTCTGATTATATGAAATATGGATTTATAGGAGTTGTTAACAAACCATATAAAATAGGGGAATTGAGCAAAACAGTTTATCAAGTGATTAATGGAGGTTGATAGAAAGGCTTACAAGTACTAAGAGGAATTAACCACAATCACAGGACAGGGCGCATTGTTCAAAATACGCTCGACTCCTGGTCCTAAAAATAAACGATCGGAACCAGGACGAATAGCAGTTCCTAAAATAATCAAGTCAACTCTTTCTTTGGTAACGACATCCAGAATGACAGTTTCTGGATCACGACCAACACGCACATCAGTCAGGGTTATCACACTATTCAACTCTCCCAGTTTACGAAGCTCTTCAACAATCTGATGAGCGATACCTAGCCGCTCAAAGCCATCAATATGTGTTTCATATCGCCAGATGCTTTCATCTTCAACAACTACGTTTGGTATGATTACTTCCTCCTCACCAGATGAAGCGATTGAGAAGGCAATCTTAGCAGAATGTTTGGCTGCAACCATACCAATAGTTGGTACTAAAATACGCTTAGGTGACCAGCCCTCTTGCAATCTTTGTCCGTGCACCACCATTGTAGTACATGGAGATAACCTTACGAGATGGTCTACCAGTACATTAAAAAAATATCAGAGTTTCTTTCCCGATACGAAGCCCCTAATACCAGAAGGTCGTAATCTTTTTTGGCCTCATCTAATATAACATTAGTTGGTTTATCATTTTCCACCACTTTTTTAACTCGATAATTCCCTGTAGCTTGCTACAGGGTTTCCGCTACCATTCCGTGTCATTGCGAGCACATTCACGGAGCCTGTGCTGAGGAAACCGAAGTATTCAGTGTAAGCTCTGTGAAGCAATCACTTTTTTTGTTCATTTGTCATGTCGAACGCACGTGAGACATCTAGATTTCTCGTTTCACTCGAAATGACAAACTCAACATCGGATTGCTTCGTTGTGGAGTCCACCCTGAGCCTGCCGAAGGGCTCCTCGCAATGACCAAAGCAAACGTCTGTGTTTACATGACGATACCCTGCAGATTGCTGCAGGGTTTTTCATACGTATTACGTATTTAGAAGAAAAAATGAAGATATTTAACTCATTCTTGTTTAGTTTTGATTGCAAAGATAAAATTACTATACATGAAATCATATGAGGACGCTCTTAATGAGCTTAAGGTTATTATAGGAAAACTCGAGAGTGGAAACCTCTCTTTAGAAGAATCCCTCGATATTTTTCAGGAGGGCATTCGACTTATAACCTTCTGCCACAAAAAACTAAACGAGGTTCAAAAAAGGGTTGAAATTCTAGTAGAAACCTCAGATGGAGAGGTTTTACGAGAGGAATTCGATATAGAAAAATAATTTTATGGGATTCGATATAGAACTCTATCTTTCGACTAGAAAAAAGATAATAGATAAAAAATTATCTGAACTTATTCTAGTTTCCGCTGAATCAATGAGTAGGCTTAAGGAGTCAATGCGCTATAGCATATTGGCTGGGGGTAAAAGGCTTAGGCCTATTCTATGCTTAGCAGCAGGAGAATTCGTTGGTGGAACGATTGAAAAGATTCTTCCAATATCGTGTGCGATTGAGATGATTCATACTTATTCTTTAATCCATGATGATCTCCCTTCGATGGATGATGATTCAATGAGGCGTGGAATGCCGACAAATCATAGCGTTTTTGGGGAGGCGGTGGCTATTCTCGCCGGCGATGCTTTGCTTACGGATGCATTTCTTATGGTTGCTAGTGAGGGTATTTCCAATGGTTTAAGTCCGTCTTTGGTTGTAGAAGTAATTCGAGATATTTCAAAGGCTGCTGGTTCTCAGGGAATGGTAATGGGACAAGCGCTTGATCTCGCACTTGAAGGGAAAGAAGAAGTTACCCTTGAACTTATTGAAGAAATGCACTCTTTAAAAACCGGGGCGTTGATTCAGGCATCCGTAGTTTCTGGGGCACGAATCGGAGGAGCAACTGATAGCCAGCTTTCTCAACTCCGCCAATATGCAAGGTTTCTAGGACTCTCTTTTCAAATTATTGACGATGTTCTCGACATTGAAGGCGGGAGCGAAATAGGAAAAGCTAGAGGAGCGGACGCTCGTAGAAAAAAAGCAACTTATCCGACATTGGTCGGGATTAAAAAGGCTAAAGAAACGGCACAAAAACTCACCGAAGAAGCCATATTCGCCTTGAAAGATTTTGATGAGAAGGCCGAACCTCTTAGACAACTAGCTTATTATCTGGGGGCGAGGAAATATTAAACAAAGAGAGAGAATAGATACCCTGCTAGTAAAAAAAGGTTTGGTTTCATCCAGAGCAAGGGCCCAAGCTATTATTATGTCCGGCGCTGTATTTGTTAACGACATCAGAGTTGACAAAGCAGGAACTATAGTAAGGGAGGATTCAAGCATCGAAATTAAAGAATCGCCATTACGATATGTAAGCCGTGGAGGAATTAAGCTCGAAGCAGCTCTTGAGGGGTTTCGAATCGAAGTGAATAACAAGGTTGCACTCGATATCGGAGCTTCGACGGGGGGATTTACGGATTGTCTCCTTCAGCATGGGGCAAAAAAAGTATATGCACTCGATGTCGGATACGGGCAACTCGATTGGAAACTCAGGCAAGACCCAAGAGTTGTAGTTTTAGAGCGGGTTAATGCCAGGTATTTAAAATCGGAGGATATTAGTGATCTGATAGATATTGCTACAATTGATGTTTCTTTTATATCTCTGACAAATATTGTTCCGGCGGTTCTTAATTTGCTTAAATCGGATGGAGTTATAGTTGCCCTGATAAAGCCTCAGTTTGAAGTGGGAAAAGGAGAGGTTGGAAAGGGTGGAATTGTGAGGGATGAGACGAAGCACAGGGAAGTGATAGATAAAATAAGCCGATTCCTGGAAGGGCTAAATTTTAAAATCCTGGGTGTTGTTCCCTCTCCCATACTTGGCGCAGAGGGAAATAAGGAATTCTTGGTAGGTGGAGTTTTAAATACAAAGTAGGGGCTGATGCCCTTAGATTCGACAAGCTCACTACAGGCATCAGCCCTAATTGTGAAAGCCCGTTCGGGGAACGAGTCCTACATCTCTCTTTTGATGAGGAATGTAAGGATGTATTTTCACTTTTTTGTCTTTCCCCAATCCGAAAGGAATCTTTCAAGCCCTATATCCGTTAGGGGATGTTTTACAAGTTGCTTAAACACCTTATAAGGCATTGTGACGATATGGGCTCCTGTTTTTGCGGCTTCAACAACATGTACAGGATGCCGAACGCTTGCAACTAGAACTTCCGTAGGATAGCCGTAGTTTTTATAGATTCCAACAATCTCCCTTACTATGTCCATACCTATATTTGAGATGTCGTCAAGCCTTCCAACAAATGGGCTTACGTATGCGGCTCCTGCTTTTGCGGCAAGAAGAGCCTGAGAGGGTGAAAACACGAGAGTAACATTTACCTTAATTCCTTCTTCAGATACTTTCTTGGTTGCTCTAATACCGTCTTCGGTAAGGGGCATTTTAACTACCACGTGGTGATGGATTTGGGCAAGTTCTCTTGCTTCATCGAGCATCCTTTCTATATCTGTGCTTATTACCTCGGCGCTAACAGGACCATTTACTATTTCACATATTTCTCTTACGAGTTCCTTAAATCCTCTCTGTCCGCCTTCGTTTGCCACGAGCGTGGGGTTTGTTGTAACTCCGTCCAAGACTCCGTAACTTGCAGCGTCTCTTATCTCATCCAGATTAGCAGTATCGAGAAAGAATTTCATAACTGGACCTCCCGTTTTAAAAGTGGACTATACCATAATTTGGTTTGGGATTGAAGGAGATTGACCTGGTTGAATTTCATTAGATTTGACAAATTCTCTATTGCCAGAAAACTATTCTCACCGATTTTAATAGTTTGGGAGTAATAGTAACGTGGCTAAAAGAATTCGTTCAGCTATCAAGAAGCACCGTCAGAGCATCAAAAAAAGAATAAGGAACGTCCAAGTACGTTCAGCCCTCAGGACCCTTATAAAAGATTTAAATTCAGCGATAGAAGGAAAAGATTTAGCAAAATCCCGCGAGGTTTTAAAATCAACGATATCTGCGCTTGATAAGGCTTCGTCAAAAGGGTTAATACATAAAAAAACCGCATCAAGAAGTATCGGAAGGCTTTCAAAAAGAGTACATCATCTGTCTATAAACTTAGAGCTGCCTTCTACCTAGGTAGTTTATATTTATATGTAACGCTAGCTAATCGCACAGTTCCAAAAGGAGTCTCGTAAGGATTAGGTTTTTTGCCGCGCTGGCAGTCTTGAGACTAAGATCCCCTTCATAAATAACACTGTTTATACGTTTAATGTCTTCATAGTGAAAGTTGTTTGCTTCACGGCCAATGTAGTAAAGCGCCCCGGAAGAAACTCTAAGCTCTCTTAAAATCGCTTTTTCCGGAACCTTCTTATCAATGAGTTCCTTTGCTTTCCAGATCAATCTAAATCGCCAGCTTATTTTGTTTAATATGGATACCGGGTCCTCATTAGTTGACTCGAGCTCAAGAAGAACTTTGAGTGCCTTCTTCTTATTTTTGTCTGAAATAGCATTTATAAGTTGAAATACGTCTTTAAATTGAGCCTTCTCGGTCAGTCGCTCCACGTCCTGAGATTCGATTTTTTTTCTATTCCCACTAAAGGTAGCGAGTTTTTGGAGCTCGGAATGAATGTTTTGTAGGTTTTCTCCAACGAGTGAAACTAAAGTCTCACCAGCATCCTTTGTTATGTCATATCCGAGTTTTCTTGCCTCTTCCTTAATCGTTTTATCTATGTCTTTTGTGTCTAATACAAAATCTACTAAAAGAACATCTTTTTGGTTCTCTGTAGATAACTTTTTCTCTTCCATAAAAATTAAAACGAGACAAGTTGATGGAGAAGGGGACGAAAGATAATGTTCTAATAATTTAAGCTCATTTTCAGGAAGTTTCTCCGCATTCTTTACAACGACAACTCTTATTCTGGAAAGCATGGGGTAGGTTTTGGCACTGTTAATTATGTCTTTTACCGAAGTGGAATCCCCGTAAAAAAGAGAAAAGTTAAAATCCGCTGATCCGCCAAGAAACCTTTTTTTTAATTCCTCTACTGCCTGATCCATTAAATAGATTTGGTCGCCAGTAAATACATAAACTGGACTGATTTCGTTTTTTGAGAGTTTTTTATTAAAGTCACTGTGACTTATTTTATTTCGAGCGACTTTCTTCATCTTGGCTATTTGTATTTCTGCAAAACAATCGGTAATACATTTTTAACATAATGGAAATTATGCTAAGTTACCTGTTCAATTACAATTTAGCAAAGCAATATATTTCAACCATTGTGCTTGAACAAGTTTGTTGATAATATTGGGTCGAGCAATAATCAATAGGTCATGTCAGCGAACCTATCTAATACAGTTGAGTGGCTGTATATTGAGAAACTCGATTATTCGAGCGGGCTTTGCTTTCAGGATGAGCTTCGCAGGAGGGCTCTTTCAAACGGCGATAAGTCAAAAGGCTTTCTTCTTCTTTGTGACCATAAACCTGTGATTACAGTCGGGAGATTTGGTAAAGAAGATAATATTCTAGGTTCTCGAGATGACCTAAAAAAATACGGGATAGAAATCTATAGAACGGAAAGGGGAGGGGATGTAACCTTTCACGGTCCGGGCCAGCTTGTCGGTTATCCAATAATCAACCTTAGAGATTTTAAACTGGGAGTTAAGTCCTATGTTCATCTGCTGGAAGAAACTATAATCCGAGTACTAAAGGATTTTGATATTGAGGGGGAGAGGATTGAGAAATATCCGGGGGTCTGGATCGGAAAAGAGAAAATTGCTGCAATAGGTGTTCATGTGAAAAAACATATTACTGCACATGGATTTGCGTTAAATGTAAATACGAACCTTAGCTACTTCTCCTTGATAGTCCCTTGCGGAATCCGGAATATGGGTGTTACATCAATCGAAAAAGTCCTCGGCAAAGATATTCCCCTTGAACAAGTGGCATTAGGTTTTGTTAAGGAATTTGGAAGAGTATTTAGAAGTAATTTGAAGTGTATTAGTTTGTAATAATCAAGATTTATTCTGTCGGACAAACGACTCATTTGTCATTCCGAACCCTGTCCTGAACCCTTCGGCGGAGCCTGCACTGAGAGAATCGAAGTGCTCAGGGTAAACTCCTGTGAGGGAGCTTGTGAGGAATCTTCTTGATTTTCAGGATTTCTCGAAGGGTAAGATTTCTCCCCCATGAGATATGAAATTATCTCACGGGGTCGAAATGACAGGAAGGACAGTCGAAATGAACGGGTGATACGGTAGAAGCAACCGGAAGGATAGTCGAAATGACAAGAGGGTCGGTCAAAACGACAGTCTCATTTGTCGTTCCGAGCGTACACACCGCTGTCATTCCGAACCCTGTCCCGAACCCTTCGGCGGAGCCTGCACTGAGAGAATCGAAGTGCTCAGGGTAAACTCCTGTGAGGGAGCTTGTGAGGAATCTTGTTGGTTTCAGGATGACAGAAATGACAGGAGGAATAGGCGAAATGACATAAGGAAGAATCGACGTGACAGGAGGAACGGTCGAGATGACAGTTGCTTGATAGGAATTATTAAACTGAGTGAGACTTGGCTCCACGTTGTCTGTTTGGTCAAATTTAGATTTTTACAATTAATTTCTCCTCGAGAGTAATAGAACAACACTGAAGAGTTAATTAAATATTATTGTGTATTACTTCCGTAATCAAAAAGATAGTGATGAGCGAGCTTTTGGTATTCAAAAAGGGTTTGCCCCAGGTCTCTTCTTACTTTCCACCAGTTTATAGGATTAAAGCTATCATACTTGGAAGGTCGGGTAATTACTTTTATTTCCCCATTAGTAACGTGATTAAAAATTATTGTTGCTCTGGTAGTATGGGATTTAGATGTAACGAGTATTATGGATTTGAGACCTTTCTTCTTTAGAAAATCTTTATATACGGTTTGTAATTCACTGTATGTGCTATCGGCTCTTTTACCAATAGTTACTATAGCCGACTCAGGGACCCCCAATTTTTCGGCAATTATTTGATTTAGTTGGTGTCCTTCGGGAACTTTTATTCCCAACTTGAGTAGTTCATCATAACCTTGCGGTTGTGGTCCCTTGGTCAGGATTATTAATGGGGCATACCCTTGTTTATAGATATCAACTGCTTCAAGTATTCTATCGGGTACAGAACCCCCTAAAACTAATATGGCATCGGCTTTCTCTAGCGGGGATTGAGTTATAAGGTATTCTCCAAAAGATATTAAAATAGTGTGTCGGAAAGTTACTATAGAAATAACTACCATCGCAAGTACGCCGAGTAGGATTAATGTACGCTTCTTAGCTCGGGTTAAAATCATTTTATTTTAGATTAATCTTTCTTGCGAATATTAATGATAATGAAAGTTGTATTTTCTCTCTAAAACTTAAGAATCACGCTCACAGATTCCCAGGGAATTGAAAAAATATTTTATCTCAAAAGATGCGGATTCAGGTGAATCGGAGCCGTGAACTATATTTTTTTCTATATTCGATGCAAAAGCTTTTCTAATAGTTCCTTCCGCAGCTTTTGCGGGATCAGTTGCTCCCATAGTTTCACGCACGCGTGAAATCGCGTTTTCACCCTCAAGTACCATTACGACACAGGGACCCGAAGACATAAATTCGGTAAGACTTGGGAAAAATGGTCTCTCCTTATGAACGGCATAAAACCCCTCTGCACCAGCTTTTGAGAGTTTTATCATTTTAAGACCAACTACTCTTAGTCCAATCTTCTCGAATCTTCCTATTACTTCACCTATTAGGTTTTTACTGACTCCGTCTGGCTTTACGATTGATAGTGTTCTTTCCAATTTGTAGACCTCCATATATGAATTAATTGCCGGCTGTCATTGCGAGCACGTTCGTTTTCACTCAGTGTAAGCTCCGTGAAGCAATCACTTTTTTTGTTCATTTGTCATGTCGAACGCACGTGAGACATCTAGATTTCTCGTTTCACTCGAAATGACAAGTATGAAATTGCTTCGTCGCGGAGTCCACCCTGAGCACATTCGCGGAGCCTGCACTGAGAGAATCGAAGTGCTCAGTGTAGACTCTGCCGAAGGGGTCCTGGCAATGACCTTACTAGGGGCACTGCGCTCCCACTCTGTCATTGCGAGCACGTACACTTCGTTCAGTGTAAACTCCGCGAAGCAAGCTCTTCATTTTTTCTGGTTGATTGCTGGTTGTCAACTAAATATTCCTTGCCGTTACAAGATTAATTGTTCATCTGTGCCGGGGTATAACTGTTTTATCACTTGGGATCTATATCAATGTAATTTAAATCGCTTTCGTAAGACTTGATTCTCCTTCTTCTTTTAACTGTGGCTCTTTCAACTCCGCCACTAATAGCGCTTACAAAACCTATAAGTAGTGCAAAATAGAGCGCGTTTGAAGGGATGTGGAGATTAAAATCAGCCAGGCTATGGATCAGTAGTGATATAATTCCTGTTAACCCAGCAAGAATAAGGGAAAAACTAAAATAGTCTTCTTCCTGAGAGAAACGATTTAGGCTTCTTAATGAAGAAAAGATGAATAGAAGAAGTGCGGTAATAATGCAGAGAAACCCCAGAATCCCAGTTTCAACCATAAGCTGAAGGTAATCGTTATGTGCGTATGAATATACAACGGCTTTCTCAATGAATTTCTTATATAGTGGATAAACATGACTAAAGGTTCCAAATCCGGTTCCGAAGAGCGGGAAATCTCTTATCATACTTAGCATATCCTTCCATACTAATGTCCTTCCAGGGGCTTCCGCTTCAATTTGCAGGAACCTTTCAAACACCGAATAAAGCCCTATCCAAAGTCCATAGAGAATGGCAATGGCAATAACAAAAAGAAGCATCCACGCCTTACCTGCCTTATCCTTTTTAAAGCTGGAATATACAATAAAAAAGAAGATCAAAGATAAGATAGCGCTAAAAATTCCCATTCTCGATTTTGAAAGAACCAGGGCAAGGAGCATTATTCCAGCTAAAAAAAGAAGCAGAATCTGTTTGTAAAGGTCATCCGATGTAACCAGTTTCTTGAAAAAGGATTTTTGTTTCTCTTCATCCCAATTGCTTAAAGATAACGCGTAGCCCAAAGCAAGGGGAATGGACATTTCAAGAAAGCCGGCAAAATGGTTCCGGTTTACAAAGGTTCCTGTGGCGGATATTACATCCGGGTACGCAGAATTTTGTATGTTCAATAGGTACTGGTAAATGCCATATGTGGTTTCAAAAAGTGATACTGCAAATATAGGGATAAGGAGAATTTTTACTCTGCGCTCAGTTGTGAAGGTTTTCGATATAACAAATCCAAAGGCAACGTATGAGAGAAAAAGCAGGGTTTCTTTCCAAGTAGCGTGAGCATAAAGGCTTATAGTAAACATATCGTTTCCTTTATCGAATCCAAGGCTTGAGAGTAACGACTGGTTCTTTTCCCAGATCTCTAAACTCTTTCCCGAGAGGATTCCTAGAATAAATTGCGGAATTGGAACGATTTGAATTAGGCATAAAAGTAAGAATAATAGAAGCGGCAGGTAGGTTTTTAGACCTGGATTAAATTGATTCTCACTATAAAACGACCATAGAAGCCATAAAAAAAAGAGAACAAAAACTTGCGTTTGAAGAATAAACCTAGACCAAGACTCTACGCTACCGATTGGGAGAGGCGAAAAAATAAGAAGGGAAAAGGTAAAAAGGTAGATTAATTTCTCTAGTATAGTGTGAGGGGTAATCATATTTGCGTTTGCATTATAGATTACATCCTAAGAACTTTCAATATATCGAAAATGAAAAGAAAGCTACATAGGACGATAGTAATACACCTAGAGGATTTCTAAAGTGATTTTTAAAATTAAAATTTCCCCGTGTCAAGTCATTTAAGTAACGTGAGTTCAATATAAAAAGCCCTTTTTGTGTTATTTTTGTGTTATTATTGAATTAAGTGAAAAAAGAACCTAAACCCGAAGTGCCAGTTGCCTCAAATCTCCTGTGGGTTATGTATGGCTGGCCACCATTTCCTCCCTGCCGCTCTTGGAGTTCCTGAACACGACTTCCAAGCTTGAGATAGATCCGTTGAGCCTGTTCGGAGGTCTCACGGCGAGTTTATGGACGATTCTTTACAACTTCTTCTAATCCTCCACATTTTATAAACCATTCTGAATTATGATTAAGATCGATATTACCTGTTGTTAAAAACAGTATATGATGAATAAATTCGTGCTTAATTACAGTCGGATTTGTCTCAATTGGTATAATTATAGTTCCCTTTCTATAATCATTATGATAGCATCCAAACCCAACATTATCCCCACACATGACACCATTACCATCCATAATTTTCACATCCGGCAAAGGTAGTGGTTTTGATACACCCATGCAATCTTTTACCCTTGTATAATAAATTGCAAATGTATCCGATAGTTTGCCTGCACTCACTACAGGGCTTTTGCTTTGCGCCATTAGTGGTCCTTCAAAAAGAACCTGTGTTCCCATATTTAGTTTAGTGCACCCAAGTAACACAACCAGCATTAAAACCGATATTGCTTTCATTTAAAACCCTTCTAAGTGCCGATAATTCTTTCTCTTATTTTTAAAATCTCCTCAATCATAATCTCTTTTGAACGTATAGTATTCAATTGGACTTTGGTCAGATTTTTTTAATAGAAAAGTCAGATCTTTTTATAAGGGGTAATACTTTAGTTTTATCGCGGAAATGCTACTCCCAGACATAAGGATAAGCTATCTTGTTACTACAGATTAACTCTGATTGAGGATAGGGTAGATTAGGGATCGCATTCCCTTCTAACAGGGAGTTAATTACCTATTTTCACCTTAATTTTCCACCTCTCCCACCTGAGGAAAGCCAGTTAAGTCCCTGATTTTATTACACCTTGTGATAGTTCTGTCCATATCCAAAGCTCTTCCCTCTTTTGGCATTATTTTTGCTATTAACAACAGGTAGTATGGAAGTTAAACTAAAAGGAAGATATATCCTAACCGAAAGGGTAAACCATTCGAAAGGATGGGGCACAAAGCCACAGACCTAAAAGCTGTAAAAGCGGCTTATGGTAGTTGGGCTGCCGAAGTAGGAGTAGTTTTTTACTTAACCTCTCTACTTTGTTTTACCCATCCTAGAGGCTTTCTCTCTTTCTAAGTCCCTTAAGGTTTAGGATACTTAAAATATTTAAAAGGAGGAACGAGGTCATGAAAGTATCCAAGTATCCTGAATATTTTTCTTTTGTTTTAGCCCTTCTTTTGATAAACCTTGAGGTTGCAGGTGCAGCTACCCTATTAGGGAAGGTTGCAGTTTACTCATCTTCTTCGTATCCAGAGACATATCCTTTGGTCTCAGGTAATAAAATGACCTATGAGCATAAAGCCCTTATAAAGGTCACTGGAGGGACATTAATAGCCGATAAGGGAACCGTTCTTGAAGCTCTTGATGAAGGGGAGCGGATTACATTTCAGGTTGAAAAAGGAAGTATATACTTTCGAATTCTTCCTGATAAAGTAAGGGTTTCTTTTAGAACCCAGCAAGGAGAGATTTTCTCACCAAAAGTAGTCCCGGCAAGCAGTTCGATCATCACGGGCAGGATAACGGTTACTGATAAGGACACCATAGTAGAGGTTAGCGAAGGCTCATTAGAGGCATTAACTTCTAAGGGTCTGACTAAGGTAAATACGGGACAGAAGATCAATCTAGCACAAGCAGAAATCGAAGGGACAATCCTAGGGGAGTTAGAAGGAAAGACCGAAGTTAATGAGACCCCTTGTAGTCCTGAGTGTACGGTTCAAATTGAGGGAAAGAATTATAATGGAGTGATAGTAGACGATAACGGGCAGCCGATTTCTGGTTTAAAAGACAATCCTCTCCCACCCGGAACAGAGTTAGCCATAAAGGGTGTTGGTGCTGATGGAACTTTACTGCTACAGCCAGTAAATAAAGAGTTGATTGCTGGATTTCTCCCTTTACCGGCCGCAGGGTTAGCAGGACTCGGTGCTGGTGCTCTGACCGGTGCTGGCCTATTCACTGGAGCTATAGTAGGGGCCCAAGAGGATGACGGAGAGGGAAGCCCAATAGAATAGTACAGTGACAATATTAATTTAATTGTTCATGGAGAGAGCGGGAGGATGGTTTTTGATAAGAGATGGCTACGTTTATTTTCTTGTGGATTACTCTTAGTTATTGTTAGCTGTGTTGGAGGAAAGAACTCTTCGGATTCTATTACTAATCAATCTGGTTTTGAATCTTCCCAGAAAAAAAGTGAGTTAAATTCTAAACTAATTGTACAGGGGACGACTTCTCCTGTATCACCTGCTGATTATCTTATAGGTCCTGCCGACTTACTTGAAATTAAAGTGTTTGAGTCTGAGAAGCTGACAACCACTGTACGTGTAAGCTCAAGAGGGCAGATAACTCTTCCTCTTCTGGAAAACGTTGATGTAAATGGAATAACTGCGAGAGAAGCAGAGATAAAGATTGAAAATCTTCTAAAAAAGGGGGGATACATAAATAACCCCCATGTTAGTGTTTTTATCAAGGAACATAAAAGTAAGCTTGTATCGGTGGTTGGTTATGTAAGAGAGCCCGGAAGTTACGAGCTTTTGGGAAGAGAAACGATTCTCGATGCTCTTGCTGCTGCAAAGGGATTGGAGGATAAAGCTGGAAAGACGGTTTATCTTACAAGAACCGAAGAAAGCGGAAGAAAACAAGCTTACATTGTGGACATTGATGAGCTGCTTGTAAAAGGTAATACAGATATAAATCTGGCGCTTAAACCTGGAGATGTTATTTACGTGCCTGAGGCTGGTTCTGTTTTTGTGGAAGGCGCAGTAAGGAAACCCGGTTCTTTCCCAATAGAGGATGGCTCTACTACTGTGGTTCAGAGCATCACTATGGCTGGTGGGCCTTCAACTTATGCTGATACGAGTGATGTTAAATTGGTTCGCTCTGTGGGTAATGGAAAGAGAGAAATTGAACAACTGAATCTGGGGGAAATTCAAAAAGGGGAAGCTGAAGACCCCATAGTAAGGAACGGAGATGCAATAGTGGTCGGAGCAAGTACAGCTAGGAGAGTTCTTTATGGGCTTCGTCTTAATTTCTTATTGGGTCTCATTGGAGTAGGCTATGACCCTCCTGAGCGGTATCAGCAGTAAAGAGCTTACCTAGGTAGAGGTTATTAGATTGGAAGAAGAAAATAGAGAATTAACTGAATACAAAAACAGAGAATTAAAGGATAGAGAAGCCTATTCCTTATCAACGGAGGTTCAGAGAGAAGAATACGATATATCTATCGAGGAAGAACTAAACCTAAAGGATTATATAGATGTTCTCATAAGGAGGAAGTGGATCGTAATATCATGCCTTGTTGTTTCGGTTATAACTGTAGCTATTGCATCTTTAATGATGAACCAAGTATACAAGGCTGAAGCCACTATAGAGATAGCACCTGAAAATCCCAAAATAATAACATTTCAAGAGGTGCTAGAGGTTGAGGCCCGACAAACGGAATTCTACGAAACCCAATACAAGCTTATTAAAAACAAATCCTTAGCTAAAGAGGTAGTACACACACTCAAGCTTGATTCCCATCCTGAATTCGCCATGGAAGAAGAGAAAAAACCGGGATTTATATCCCTTGTGAAAGACACAATTGCTGAAATTTTTTCAGTAAATAATGGATTAGACCCTAGAGAAATCGAAAAAGAGAGGCTTGCCAGAGAAGAGGGGTTAATCAATTCATTCTTAGCAAGAGTTAACATAATACCTGATAGAAAATCACAGTTGGTTCAAGTTAGCTTTGAGAGCACAGACCCTGAGCTTTCAGCAAAAGCAGTAAACATCCTTGTAGATAAATACATAGAATGGATTGTAGAAAGGAAACTCGATGCAACAAAAGCCGCAAGGGGTTTTTTAGAGAAGCAGCTTGAGCAGGTAAAGGCAAAGCTCGAAAGAGCCGAAGAAGAACTTAGTGCATTTGCCAAAACGGCTGATATCGTCTCTTTGGACGGAAACCTTAATCTTATCTACAAGCAGCTTGCTGAGCTAAACAAGGCCCTTTCTAAAGCGGAAACCGGAAGACTGTCAAAGGAAGCGCTCTACCAGGAGGTTCGATCCGGGAATAATGCGTACCTCCCTCAAGCAATGAATGATCCCTCGATTCAGGCTTTAAGTGAGGAATACACAAAACTTAAATCACAGTACGACAACATTTCTGTTATATACGGACCAAACTATCCCGATATGAAGCAACTTGCTGCACAGCTTGGAAGAATTCAAAGTGATATAAACCAGCGTATAAGTGGAATTGCCGAAAGCATAAAGAAAGACTACCAAGCTGCATTAACAAAAGAAAACATCTTCAGGCAAAGAACTGAGGAGCAGAAAAAGCGTACTTCTGAGCTAAACGAAAAAACAATACAGTATAAGATCCTTGAAAGGGAGGTAGACACTAACAAATCAATCTACCAGAATCTTCTTCAAAGGCTTAAAGAGACCGAAGTAACATCTGGAATTAGAGCAACTAACGTACAGGTTGTAGATTATGCTTCTACTCCCCTTATGCCATATAAGCCGAATATAAGGCTTAATGTTCTTCTTGCGGTCTTGATGGGTCTTATGGGAGGTATTTTTCTGTCCTTTACCCTTGAGCATTTTGATAGCACAATAAAAGACGAAGATGATGTTAAGAGGCGCTTTTCTCTTCCCTTTTTGGGAGTTGTGCCATTCGTGAGTGAAAATGAGATCCAAGGTATTGAGAAGGTGGTTCATATAAATCCGAAATCAATAATATCAGAAGCCTTTAGAGTAATTAGAACCTCTATTATGTACTCATCTTCCGACGGTCCTCCGAGATCGCTTCTGGTAACTAGCTCTCAACCGATAGAAGGGAAAACCACATGCGCATCCAATCTTGCACTTTCAATGATTCAATCAGGACTAAAGGTCATCTTAGTGGATGCTGATCTGAGAAAGCCAAGACTGCATAAAATTTTCTTAAAAAATGGCAATGCCTTTGGACTAAGCACATATCTGGTTGGAAAGATGGAACTCCCAGGCGTGATTAATCGGACAGATATAAATGGTTTCTGCGTAATCCCTTCGGGGCCAATCCCACCCAATCCCGCTGAGCTTCTTGGTTCAAAGAGGATGAGAGAGCTAATCGAGCGTCTGCTTGAAGAATACGACCATGTGATACTTGACGGTCCTCCAATTATGGGTTTTGCAGACTCGCGTCTTCTTTCAAGGTTAGTAGATGGAACTTTACTTGTAACAAGCGTTGGAATTACCCAAAGGAAAGCGCTCCGCAATAGCATAGATGAGATTCTAAGAGTAAGAGGAAGAATTATCGGAACTATTGTAAATAGACTTGAATCGAGACGAAGTAAATACGGTTATGGCTATTACTATTATTATAGTGATGAAAAGAGTAAGGAAGGAAAAAGGCTACCTCGTTCTTCTCGCTCTTAGTCTTTTCCTTATCGAAGAGACAGTCCGAATTGGGCTTTCATCTGTTCTCTTCGTCGAGAGGGATATTGACTCTATGAAAAAGAGTTTGGTTTTAAATCCTGGTGATGCCGAGATTAGTTTTCGTCTAGCAAGGGTTTATCACATGCTTATGCTCGTAGACGAAAAGAAGGCCGAAGCTTTATATGTTAAATCCCTCGAACTGAATCCTCTTCTTTCTTCTTCATGGCTAGGACTTGCAGAGCTATTTACTGACAATGGTGAAAGGCTGAAGGCTCTAACTGTACTTAATCGGGTAGAAGAGCTTGCTCCTTTATATATTGCGCGCCTTTGGGAAACATCTATTCTTGCTTTAAGGCTTGGCGCACAGTCCATGGCCATAAAGAACCTCAGAATTGTTGCAAAAGTAGACCCACAAAGAAGGATGAGGGTTTTTGATGTTTGTTGGCAGTTATTTAATGACCCGGATTTAATTTTAAACGAGGTCATCGCTGATGAAGTCCTTCCGGATTATCTAAGATATTTAATTACTAGAAATAAACCGGAAGACACTTTCCCCGTTTGGAAAAGGATGGAAAAGTCAGGGATGGTTTCAGATGATATTGCTTTTAATTATATAGAATTTCTTATAAGAAAAGATAGGAGCGCTGAGGCGTTTTCAATCTGGGATGAGCTGTTTGGAGGAAGTAAAAATGACTCACTCTTCTGGAATGGTGGGTTTGAAAATGAGCCATTAGGCAGAGGCTTTGATTGGCAAATCGGGAAAGTAGATGGAGTGAGTATTGACTTTGATTGGAGAAAGAAATTTAAGGGAACAAAATCTTTAAGACTCGAATTTGATGGAAAGCATAACGTTGATTTTTCTCATGTCTCTCAGGTAATACCTATTGAACCGGATAGGGATTATCTGCTTACATCCTATATAGCTACTCAAGGAATTACAACGAGAAACGGCATTAGCTGGGATGTTTACTGCTATCCAAAGGGTAATATGACAAAATCAACAGAGCCACTTACGGAAACAACCGATTGGAAAAGGGTTGAGCTTCCTTTTCACACTCCTTCCGACTGCAAATCCGTCGTAGTTAGGCTTAGACGCTATAAAAGCGAGAAGCTTGACAGATATATTTCCGGCACTGCTTGGGTTGATGATGTAAAACTCCTTAAGGTTGAAACAAACACAAATGCTGAAAGTAGAGAGAAAGGTATTTGAAAACGTGATTGTTCAGATTATAGAGTCAAACGATACAAGAGAACTCTTAAGAGAGTTTTCAAAGGATACCGTTTTCTTTCACTCTTTACTTAAGGATATATCTAAGGGAAAAGACTCTCCTAATTACCATGTGTTAAAGAAGGTTGCAAGAGATAAAAAGATAAGTGAGCAATTTATAATTGAAAATGCTAAATCCATCCTTTCTTACCTTGCCACTGGTGAACCAAAAGAGGACTACTATAAAATCCTCAATGTTCCCCCTACGGCTTCGGCTGAAGAGATAAGACCTAGTTGGCTAACCCTTATAAAAACCTATCACCCGGACAAGGTAGGGGACAAAGGACTGGATATTACAAAGAAGTTAAATGAGGCTTATGAGGTCCTGGGGGATCCAGTAAAAAGAGCCGGATATGATTCAAGGCGTCTTCCTGAATTACCCCTTTTGGTAATTAGCCCTCGGACGACGTTCTTAAACCTCGGTCGAGAGATGAAAGTTGGTTCAGGGAAATTCATCTATTCAGTTTCGCTAATCATCATTATTTTTACAGTGATTTTTTATCTTTCAGAATCGGGCTTGATTTCTCGTTCAACTGAGGAAAAAAGAGGGCTTGCAAAAAAGGTTGAGGAGATCAAAGCACCATTATCTGAGGCGCTCCCTACTTTGGTTACAAAAAAAACCATTCCTTCTAAACCTGAAAAACTTGGAGGAAAGGAGGAGGGATTAACTCTACCTCTAATAACTAGAGAAAGCAGAAGAATTCTTATCGTAGAAAAAGAAAAATCTAAGGAAGTTTCTAGAGAAAGAGAAAAGGATAAGGCTCTTCAAGTACAAGAAACACAAAAACTGACTGTGAGACGAGCCTCTGCTACTAAACCTGAAGGAGAGGAAAAAGAAGTAGCTCTTCTATCTGAAGAAAGCGAAAAGATTCTTACTACTAAAGAAGCAAAGACAGAAGAGGAAATCCCTGAAGATAAAAAGAGCACCCTTCAATCAAAAGAAGCACCAAAACTAACTATAGAAGAGCCACATATAGCTAAATCTGAAAAGGGAGCATTCCAATTTCCATCCAAAGAGGACAGAGTTGTTATTGCTGAAGAGAAAGCAAAGGAGATTCCTGAACTGAAAGAAACACTGAAAGAGGGACAAAATAAATATATTGTTAGAGAGGGCGATAGTCTTTGGAAGGTAGCAAGAAGATTTAACACGTCAGTTAAAAACCTAGAAGAAGCAAATAATCTAAAAAGCAACCGTTTGGATATAGGTGATGTTTTGATTATCCCTGGAGCCCAGCAAAAAGTTGTGAAGAAGGAAGTTCGAAAGGACGAAGTGGAAAAGAAAGGGTTTGAAAAATCGGTGAAAGTAGCAGTTAAGAAAGAAAAAGAAGATGCGGGTAGTGCTCAGGAATTTGGGCAAAGCCAAATCGAGCAAAAATCTAAGGTTGCAAAAAAGGCTGATGCTTTAGAAATAAAAAGTGAGGTTAAAGCAACCCAAGAAGAAAAATCCGAGCCCAAGGATTCTCGTGAGGAACCCGGTTCTATTTCTTATCCCTATAAAACGTCTTTATATTCTTTTGTCTCAGAATACGTGTCTGCTTATAAAAGCAGAGATATGAATAGATTTATATCTCTATTTGAACCTGGTGCAAGGGAGAATGGGGTTGAAATATCAAAAACTCTTTCTTCATACAGAGATAATTTTTCCTCTTTAAGAATTATAGAATACGATGTTCAGGTAAAAAGTATTGACTTTAAAGACCGTAGGGCTTTTATAGACGGGGATTTTGTTGTTACTTTTAAAAGTAGAAATGAAAATACAGCGAAAAGTTCCACTGGTGATATTCGCTGGCTTTTATCCTGGATGGACAATAAGTGGAAGATCAAAGAAATAAATTACAGGATTAAAGATACGAAATAGTGAGGATGAATAACTTTAACCCTTTTTCTACTTCATCAACCAAAGAGTGGTACTCAGTGTATACCATGGTAAGACATGAAAAGGCAGCAAATTTGGCTCTTGCTGAAAAAGACATAGAAACTTTTCTTCCACTAAGAGAAGTGTTAAGTCGTTGGAAGGACAGAAAAAAAAGAATTCAAATTCCTCTTTTCCCCGGATACTTATTTGTTAATATACATCTCAAGGACATGTGGGATGTTCTAAATAGGCGAAATGTTGTCAGGATCCTTGGCGTGCAAGGAATCCCTATTCCGGTTCCTGTAGAGCAGATCAATGCAATAAAAAGGCTTTTAGAAAGCGATTTAAGATATGATCCTTATCCTTATTTCGCAGAGGGAAAGGAGGTTATAGTTGTAAACGGTCCTCTTCAGGGAGTAAGAGGAAAGATATTGGAAGTAAGAGGTAACTATAGACTCATTCTCTCGGTTGATTTCATTCAACGCTCTGTTTCGCTTGAGATAGATATAAAAGATATAGAATTGGTTTAAGGGGGTTTGCCCTATTACTATAGGCGCAGGCGTATTTTGGTTTTAGAAATTGGCTGCTTAATGTAAGTGAGGTGGCCAAGCTGTGTGTAGAGGGGCTATCCCTCCTGTCATTTCGGCTACTTCTGTCATTTCGACCCCGTGAGATAATTTCAT
>JACPIY010000017.1 GCA_016187835.1 Deltaproteobacteria bacterium
TTGTTTCTGAGTTTACGCGTTGGATAAACTGTTAACTCGTTAGCACGCGGAGCACAATAACAATTTCTTTGTGTATCTGCTGTGGCTAAATAATTAAGAGGAACCATCTTGAACATTAAAGCAAGTACTAAGATTTATGGGATATTTGGACATCCTGTGGGTCATAGCCTGTCTCCCGTCATGCACAACTCTGCCTTTAAGGCTCTTCATCTTGACAGCGTTTATGTTGCCTTTGATATTCAGCCGAGAGACCTCGAATCCGCCGCCCGTGCTATAAAACCCTTGGGGATAGCTGGTGTCAACATCACAATACCCCACAAAGAAAGCATGACCTTCTTTCTCGATAAAATCTCTCCCGAGGCGACTCTTACGGGCGCGGTGAACACCGTAAAGAATGAAAACGGAAAACTCCTGGGATACAACACCGATGTAGGCGGTTTTCTCAGGGCTATAAAAGAAGACCTGGGACTCCACCCAAACGGCCTAAAAGTGGCTTTGCTCGGAGCAGGAGGCGCATCGCGTGCGGTGCTTTCCGCTCTCTGTATGAACGAGTCATCCAGGATTTACGTAATGAACAGAACCTACGATAAGGCAAAAAGGCTGGTATCCGAATTTAAAAAGAGTTTTAAAGACTTCTCGATTGAAGCCGTTTCTCTCGAAGACAAAACAGGAGTGGAAAATGCGCTCAGCATTTCTGATCTTCTTGTAAATGCGACTTCAGCAGGAATGGAGGGAATAGACCCAATCGAAATTCCTCTGGAATCTCTTTCAAAAGAATCAATGGTCTACGATTTAGTCTATAAACCTCGCGAGACAAGTCTTATCCAAAGGGCGAAGGAACTGGGGCTTAAAGCATCAGGAGGACTCAGCATGCTTCTCTACCAAGGTGCGGAAAGCTTTGAGATATGGACCGGAGAGATTGCACCGGTTGAGGTTATGAAGAAGGTTATTGAGTAGTTTAAATGAGGGTGGATTTTGCAATATTGTCCTGTAGAGACGACCGGCCCGGTCGTCTCTACACATAGTATTTAAAGACCTAAAGCCCTCCGCTATATTATCTTGAACCAGACTTTAGCTTTTTTCAGATCATACAAAGCCAAACTTGAGAGAATTTACTTTCAAATCAGCTAATTCCCAAGCCTTTATAGACTACAACGATCTCACATTAATTTAGCCGGCTGTTTATAATAGGTTGAAAAGTTCTTCAGGATGCTTACAATGTACTAATGAACTCCACTGAGGGAGGAGCCGCAAGATGATGGATGATTTTGATTATGACAGCCCAAGTAACTATAAAGGTTTTGATCTTTCGGATATTGATGAAAAAGATTTATCGGATTTGATGGAAAAAATAGATTTAATCCACGAAAACATGAATACAATAAAAGAACTATGTAAAAAGCTGGTTTCAATCTATGAACCTGTCGAACATAATATGGAGAAATTGAAAAAAATAGAACCCGACGTTCACCAAACAATAATGGAAGAAGCAATAAAACTCTATGGAGACGAAAAAGGCAGAGAGTTCGTTAAGCTAATACTTGGCAAACTCGATCAAGACTCCATAAAGATTCAAACAGCTAAAGCAAAGGCTTTTATAATCTCTTATGAAAGACAATTTGAGGATGATTACACAGACCCTATTAATCCCTCAGAGTTTCAGGAAAGCGATGTCTTTAAAACAATGCAGAAATTAACAGGGGGTAAGAATCCCCTTCCTAACCTCTTTTCATCATGATAGATAGATTGTAGGGGCGACCCGGCGGGTCGCCCCTACTTCATCTCAAAAACCTCTGGGTTAATCAGATTTCGGGGTGTTTTCCCATTTAGTGTTTGTATTACACTTTCCACCGCCATCTCTGCCATCTTTTCTCTTGTTTCTCGCGATGCGCTTCCGAGATGTGGAAGAAGAACAACGTTTGTAAGGTTTAAGAGTTCCTCTTCTATAATCGGCTCTCTTTCATAAACGTCAAGTCCCGCTCCCCAGATAATTCCCTCTTTAAGCGCAAGGGAAAGCTCTTTTTCTTTGACAATCTGTCCGCGTCCAACATTTACAAGCACAGAACTTCTTTTCATTTTTCTAAATTCCTCGAGCCCAAAACGCCCCCTGCTCTCCTCATTGAGGGGCGCTGTAATCACAATGAAGTCCGACTCTCCGAGAAGAGTAGGAAAATCCACATATTTTGCTCCGGTTTCTCTTTCCGCTTCTTCGTTTTTCTTTCTATTGTAGTAGATAACCTGCATATTGAAGCCCTTTGCCCTTCTAGCTGCAGCCGTGCCAATACGCCCCATGCCGTAGATGCCGAGGGTTTTACCATGAACGTTTACTCCCAGAAGAAGCGTAGGTCTCCAGCCTACGAATTTCCTCTCTCTTACGAATAAATCTCCTTCCACAATCCTACGAGCCACGGAGAAAATCAATGCCCATACCAAATCAGCAGTGGTTTCAGTAAGAACGCCAGGAGTATTTGCAACAAATATTCCTTTTCGTGTGGCATAACTCACGTCAATATTCTCATACCCGACGCCACAGTTTGAGATAACGCTGAGGTTGGGACAGGCATCAATACTATTTTTATCAATCCTGTCGGCAACCATTGTGATCAAAGCGTGGGCGTCCTTTGCTCCTTGTAGAATTTCATCTTGAGTTGGCGAGCGTTCTTCGGGGAATACTTCGACGTGAAAATCCCTTTTTAAGAGTTCAACGGATTTTCCGGGAAGATTTGCGGTTATAAAAACCTTTTTCATTTTTTTGGTTTAGCCACGAATGAACACGAATTTACACGAAAAAAGTGATTCTTTTTAATAAATAAGCCTTTCGTCTTCAAGTTTCCTTTTGCCAAAATTTAGAATAATGGCTAATTCCAAACGGGTTGCTTTCAAATAGTTATGAATTTCCATTGCCAAACCAATTATTTTGTAGGACAAATCTTTATGGAGTATTTCTTTTTCATTCGTGTCAATTCGTGGCTAAGCTTAACTTCATTTTTCAAACGGATCGGGAATTTCTGGATGCCAGAGTTTAAAGTGGTCTTTATGGTTCTCCGTATAAGCTCCTTCCGGATAGAATTCATCGTAGAAATCCAGGTCTGCATGATGAGCCTGAACCATAAATCTCAGAAACATTGGATTTCCTCTTTGCTCGGCCTTTCAATTTCCCCCATCACCCCCTCGGGATTTTTATAGGGCATTTTATGAGATTCCCAGTTGCTCCATTTTAGATCATTTAGGGCTTCCACAGCCTCGCTCATATCCTTGTAATACGGAGGACAGAATGCTTGGAAAAGCCCGTCTTTGCCGACTGCGACAGGATTCGGGTTCCCAGTTTCCCCTTTTATCTTGGGAGTTATAAACCTAAACCCCAGTCCTCTAGAAAAAGGCGTTCCGCCAAGCATGAACATGCTCGCAAATCCGCTAAACAGCCATCCTCCAAGCCCCAGAGCCTGGAGTGCAAGCGCCATGTTCTGCCCCATAAAAGCCTGCTCCGCGATATAACCGTTTGCAAACCTGAGCTCCGCTTCAATTAGCGGCATTCTTTTGCCTTCGTCGATCATTCCCTTCTTGATCCATGCCGCGGTTCCGGGTGGTCTCATTCCGTGAAGCTCATCCACAAAGTTAAACCTGTGGTCGGGTCTCATGTAGAAGAAGTAGAGGTTTATGATGCAGGCGGAAAGGTCAGTAACGGGCATAAAAACCGTTGTGCCGGGTTTATTGACGTTCCATAAATTATGCGCTGCGATTCCAGGCGGTTTGCTCGGAAGGTCGGCGCGTTTGTCTTCGAGTTTTATCTTTGACTCTCTAAATAGCTCAAGGATTCTATTTACTCTTTCCTCCCGGCTAAGTCCTTCTAGACCCTTAAAATCGTCGGGCTTTTTGTCGTGCATTTTTATCATGTACGTCCCATCGTCATTTGTGTAGAAGAGCTCGGTTCTGTGAACGTCACCGAGGGCGGGAATGGTTTTACTCGTAAACTGCATCTCAAGGTCGAGTCCCACGTGGGGCGGAAAGTCAGAAAGGTTTATGCTTTTTATTCCAAGCCCCGTCCATACTAGCAATGCTTCTTCAAGCTCGGTTAGTGGGACGGATTTATGCTTTGATTTATATTTGAGCGGTCCCTTGTCAATTTCCATTCCTAGCCCAAATCTTCTCGATCTTCTCTGAAAAACCGCATCGAGAAACTTATAGTCAATTGCCGTCTCAAGTCCTTTCGGATATTTGCTCATTTGCTTTTCCTTTTCTCCTTTTGATTTCTAAGCTTGTGGTCTTTCAAGATTTAATCTGTTAATAAATAGAGGGTAGCCCACCAGTCTTGCTGGTGGGTTAAAGGGCAACGAGCAAGACTCGTTGCCTACCCAGCTATGTTATCTATCACCAGTAAATAAATCAAACGCAATTAGTTTAGCAAATGTGTGGGTTTTATCAAAGAGGTTCTGAAGTGATGATTAGATTTATCAATTGTTTAAACAAATTCTTCGTCAGTAGGAGCGCCATTCCTTCGTCAAGCTCAGGACAAGCTTGGCGCGATCTAAATCGCGGCTAGAAGCCGCTCCTACCGCTTGTTTTCGCTGAGTCAATAATTCTTTGTTCTTTCACAGGGGTAGACTACCAGTCTTGCTGGTAGTCCTGATCATAAGCTCAGTCGAGCGGCTAGCAGACAACGAGCAAGCCTGTACTAAGTTCCATCGAAGGGACTCGTTGCCTGCCCAGTTAAAAATTCATCCGCTAATTATGCTGTTATGGCGAGATCACCTTAAATAGGTAGTTTAGCTCTAAAACATCAGCAGGTTGAGTGAAAGAGTCCGCCTACCCTTTCCTTCTCCCTTAGTTCATTGTAGAGTCGAACCGCTTTCTCACTCTGTAGGATATGTGTGGTAATTCCCTTGTCCCTCAGCATCTGTAGGGTCTCAGGAGAGACCTGTAGCTGCTCGTAAATACCTTTGGAGAGTATAACTACAGTAGCACCGTGTTCTAGCAACTCTTCGACGTCCGCTGGTTGAATGCCTGGTACATGTTGCGTACCAGTCTCACGCCAGTCCCATTCCCTTGAGCCTCCTGGAAAGAGCTTAGCATCTTTGTAGGGCTTGTCCTGCCCATCAACCCCAACGCGTCCCCAGGATAGATGTGTGATGAGTGGAGAGTGTGCTTTTTGTTTCATTGTGCTTTGCCTAGTTAGAAAAAAATTTACCTGAGATGAAAAAAGGATGTTGAAGAATCAAAAGAGATGGCGAGTTAGGGAGTATCCTTCCTCTCTTCCAGTTCCTTCTCAATTCCTTTCTCAATCTCTTCCAAACGAATTCCGCGCTTAGACTTTGATCTCTTATCTAAGAATTTCTGAAAAGCAGGACTTCTTCGGAGAATCTCAACTTCCCTCTCGAAATCATCCGCTTCCGAGATAAAGAATTCCTTACCATCAGGCATCAGGAGCAAAACCGGTTCTTTCCGAGCTAACTTGATCAATTCTTCCAAATCTAGCTTTTCTTCTTCTAAATTTACAGTTTTCATATCATCACCTCCTTAATACTATCTATGAGTCTTCGTTGCACTACTGCCATTAATCTTTTTCAAACTTTCAATAAAATTCGATAACATATCTATTTGTAAAAATGTTGCTTTGATTTTCTTCGGAGGAAATTTTGTCCACCAGTAAGATTTTCGAGTCAAGTATATTGTGATAATTTTCGGTAAACAATCGGCATCTATAGGCCATTTCAAGGCCTCTGCAATCTCAATAATATGTTTTAACAAGTAATCTTCTCTTTTATTTATGTGCTCGAAATGACCTTTTTCTTTGCCTTCAATACCGAAAATTTTCTCTCTAAGTCTTTTTAGGTCTTTTAAACAAAAAACCGGCAAAATATCTTTGCATTCGATGTTAAGAACAACATTTGTTTCTGGATAAAAAGCAAGAACGTCATAATCACCGAGAACAAGCGGAGCATTATTTAAGGTATCCATGTTATGTAACTCACAATTCTTTTCTACGAATTCAGTAAATTTTTCGACTATCTCAAAAGCCTTGACAACTAGGGCATCCTCAATGAGTTTTTTCTCTAAATTCAATTCACTTTGTATTCTAGTGGTTTGCAAATCAATGGGTAATGTTCCGTTGGAAAGATTTCCTGACCAAATAATTCCTGAACTCATAGTAGAATATGGACCCCAATAGTACTTATCATCAATCATTATAAGAGGTCTCAATGCGTATCGAGCATAACGCTTTTTATGTTCCCAGACTGGCAAATCGGCACAAGTTTCCTCTTGACCAGTCAGGCGAATAACATCGTCAAGCAAATTTCTTCGATTTCTTTAGCGGTTGCAGAATAATATGAGTTAATATCGGTACTTGGATTAAGCTCTCCCCAATTAGCCATAACTTGAAGAACATTGATCATGCTCCTAAAACTGAAACCCAGATCCTTTTTGAAACACTCACCCATAGCATCTAAAAAATGATCTAACTGCCTAGGAGAAGAAACTCGGTCCTCGGGATTTCCAATAAGTCCTAGTCTCACCTTTGCTTCGTCTCTGATGAACTCTTCTTCTTGGTTTCTAATGTTATCCTCATATTTCACTTCGACTAAAAAATCCTCGTTGACTGTCATACCCACAGGATGAATTCCGTAATGAAGGGAATCACTTGCTGAGTAAAAAACGAGTAGCCAGTCAATTAAAGCAATTAGATATTGAAACTTCTCTTTATTTAAATTCGTCTGTCCCCAAGGTTGAAGTTGAACAAATTTCTCTATCAAATATCTGTAATTTTTGTACAAGTTGATATAGGTTGAATGTTCTTTCGCATAACTTTCCTCTCTGTTGTAGTCTGTCTCATGTTCAAGTGAATATTTAACTGTGATGGTATTCCGCTTGTATCGATCAGTTAAGGAATCAATACGTGATAGAAGATAAGGAAGTGAACTTTTGAAATCATATTTCTCAACTTCCGAATTAACCTCCTTTACTACTGCTTCCCGTAAAGCGTTCAGTTTTGTTTTTGTATCGTCGAGGTCATAATCCCCTTCTATTAGGTTATATTCTCTTGCCAGTTCCGAAATTCTCTTCTTGGCCTTTTTAAAATGAGTGAGCTCGGGTTCATGTGGATCGATGAATTCCGGGAATGATGCCTCCTTTCTCCCTTCAAACATTTTAAATCGTGGTTTGCCTACTTTCTGCTTTTCTAGTGCATTCTTGATAAGAGCCATATTGGTATCTGGCTCGATTTCATCTAGTTGCATAAGCGCTTCAAGTAAAAGGCCAATCTCAAGTGAACGATCTTTAACTGATATTAAAGCCCCCGCCAATTTTCTATCGTCAAAAACTAATCTTATCCCATACAGACCAGGTTTCATTAATCCGTAATCACTACACCAATATTTACCAATGGGATTAAGATGTTTTAAATGATTGAAAGCATCATTATTAGAAATAAGAGATAAGGGGAAAAAGAGCACCTGTAATTGATCATAACTCTGAAACCAATTGTGCTTCTCAATTATGTCCTTATGTCTGTTTTAGTTAACCCTTGAGTTATCCTGTATTTTATTGTACTTTGTATAAAATCCCATTAAGTGATAAGGAGGAAGTTATGAAGCACTACGCGATTTTTCTCGTCATTATTCTTGGGCTTTTCTTATTTATCCAAGGTATTGAGATACAACAGTCTCCCGCTAACGCTAAGGAAACAGGGGAGACGGCATCCAAATCAAAAGAATGGAAGATCGAGAATGCAATGAGCGCGGGACCGACTTCGATCTCAAAGGATGCGACTATTATGGACTGGCCAGAAAAGGAGGGTGCCGAGCCGGTCGAGCTACGTAAGGGTACAAACGAGTGGACCTGCTTTCCGGATATGCCACACTCGCCAGGCAACGATCCTATGTGCTTGGATAAGCCCTCGATGCAGTGGGCTGATGCATGGATGAAGAAGGAGCAACCGAAGCTTACTCAGCCAGGTATAACTTACATGCTGCAAGGCGCTAGTGACGCCAGCAACACCGATCCCTTTGCAAAAAAGCCAGCACCCGGCGAAGAATGGCTGAACGCACCTCCTCACATCATGATCTTCCCTGTAGAGAAACTGGATCCGAAAATCTATGGCACTGATCCGAATACAGGTGCACCTTGGGTTATGTTTTCGGGAACACCATATGAACATTTTATGATCCCAGTAAAGTAGAGTATCCGATGTTATAGGTTTTAAGAGTATCGTGAGCAAGCCTAAATTGCTTAACCCTCTACCTTTGCTCTGTTTTTAAGCTTTATTTATAATTCTCTCCAGGCTCAATTTATCTTCTAAAAGGAGGAGAAAGATTATGGCAAAAACATTAGCCTTGGTATTTGGTATAGTGTTTGTCGTAGTTGGTATTTTAGGTTTTGTTCCCAATCCAATCGTCGGACACGACGCTCTTTTTCACACAAACTCCGTTCATAACCTGGTTCATTTGATTATCGGCATCGTTCTCCTTATCGGAGCTGGAGCAGGTGAGGGTTTATCTAAAACTCTTCTTTTGGTGATTGGAGTAGTTTATTTACTTGTCGCCGTTCTCGGCTTCCTTGCCGTAGATGAAACAGGCAAGGGAATGATTTTGAATCTCGTAGCTATTAATAAGGCCGACAATCTTTTGCACCTAGTATTGGGCGTTGTTTTTATTGGTGCTGGACGCCTTAAGTAGAGAGAGTAGAAAATAGGCAACCAACTGGCAAATAGCTTCAGATCAGGAGAAACAATCTTGCTCTGCCAGATATGAGGACAAACTCCCATCCTCCAACCCAGACTGAACCCTTGCTCATGAAGATTTCGGATCTCTTTTTCTAGGAATTGATGTCTTATTTATGGTATGTTTCAAAATGAAAACGGCGTTATTTCACAGGAACTTAGGGTAAGAAAATGAACAATCGTAAATTAGAGGAAACATGGAAATATCATAACAGCACTAAACACCCTGGAATGCCCCCTCATTATTTAGATTGGGATAACCAGCCCATTCCCTTTAAAATCTATACAACTCTAGACCCAATCGAAATTCCAGAAAACCTGCCTCCGACAAACATTCCCGCTCTAACTGCCATATCTACTGATATCACGAATACGATGAACATTGAGTGTGTTCCAAATTTAAAAACCCTGGGGCGTTTGCTCTACTTCTCAGCCGGCATAACAAAGAAGGTGAAATATCCCGGAGGGGAGATTTATTTCCGTGCCGCCGCATGTACTGGAGCACTTTATCATATTGATTTGTATCTAGTAACATGCGATATAAACGGGCTTGATGAGGGTGTTTATCATTTTGGGCTGCATGATTTTGCATTGAGAAAACTCCGCAATGGAGATTTTACAGATGCGCTTGTCAATGCCACCGCAGAAGAACCCACAATAAAGTCTGCTCCCGTCACAGTTATCTGTGCAAGCACGTTCTGGCGGAATTCCTGGAAATACCAATCCCGCGCATACAGGCATACGTTTTGGGACAACGGGACAATACTAGCCAATCTTCTCGCCGTGTCTTCTGCACACAAGATTCCTGCAAAGATTGTTGTTGGATTTGAGGATTCGCCCGTAAATCGCCTGCTTGGCCTTGATACCAATGGTGAAGTAGCGGTCAGCCTTGTTCCGCTTGGAAATACAAAGAAGTCCATAGAAGGTAGGCGTCAAGAAATAGAGGCGATAAATTATGAAACCATGCCCTTATCCAAAAAAGAGGTTGACTATCCAGCTATAAGAGCAATGCATGTGACTTCTTCGCTTGCCAGTCAGGAAGAAGTAAAAGAATGGAGGAGTGCAACTACAGAATCTAGACTATCCCTACCGAACGGCAAGATTTTTCAACTCGAAATCACTGATGATAAAGAGGCGGTTCCCCAAATTCCCTCCCTCTCAATCGCTACCCCAGATCCCATAGATCAGATTTCGGACAGCATAGAGAAAACAATTCTTAGACGGGGTTCCACACGTCAGTTTGCTCGTGCGTCAATTACATTCCGAGAATTATCCAACATTTTATACCGCACCACTCATGGGATTCCAGCGGATTTCCTCTCCCCATTCGGTTCAACACTCAATGACATTTACCTGATCGTTAACGATGTTGAAGGGATACCGAAAGGAGCGTATTTTTATCGCCGCGAGGCCAATGCAATTGAGTTACTAAAGGAAGGCGATTTTAGAAAAGAGGCGGGACATCTCGGTCTAGGTCAGCGTATTCCAGCAGATGCAAGTGTTGACGTTTTCTTTCTCACAGATTTGAACAATGTGTTGGAGAAATTTGGTAACCGCGGTTACAGGGCTGCTCAGCTTGAGGCAGGTATTATTGGAGGAAAGCTCTATCTCGGCGCTTATGCTCGGGGACTCGGCGCGAGCGGGTTAACATTCTACGATGACGATGTGGTACGATTTTTCTCACCCCATGCCGAGGGGAAGAGTTGTATGTTTCTTGTGGCGTTAGGCAAGTCGGTGAAAAAGAGGGGATAAGCTATTAAAATAATTTGGCCGAGGGCTAGGGGTTCCTCAATCATTAAATTGGTAAGCTCAAGGTTCAAATTATGTTCTATCACTGCAAGGAACGCATATATGCGTTCCCTACAAACCCACGGCGTATGAAATTTAAAACCATGGCTTAAACCCATATCTATGAATATCCTCTATCAAAATCACATTTTCCTTCCCATCAGTTTTCTCAAATTATGTAGAACGTAACCTCACCTATTAGCTAAACTATTATTTATGCTTATCGGAGGTCATGGTAAGCTATTGATAGGTTCAAACAAATTGTCAATAACTCGAATAATAAAGCTTAAATCAATCCTGTTTACACTACTCATAATAGCCGGGTGCACATCCCGGCACCTGGTTCCTGTCCAGGATGGCGGCTTGATTAATCCCGAACTCAAAAGTGCAACAAAGACCGAGCAGGGCGTTACCGTAACTGTAAGAGCCTCAGCCTGGCGCGGAAAACCAAGCGATCTTGGGAGTTACGTCACTCCATTACATATAACAATTCAGAATAATTCCGCTTCGGGCCTAAGCTTCGACTATGAGGACATTGCACTCCTGGATGAGAATCGGACTCAATATAACCCCCTACCCCCAGAAACCGTAGCACAGATTCTTCAATCAGGCCATCAACGCAGGTATGTATTCCGTCCCTACTTTTCCTTTGGATTTGGATATAGCAGTTTTTATTTCCAACGCTTCCATCCGTTCTTTTTTAACAGCGTCTTTTATGATCCGTTCTACGACCCCTGGTACTACCCGCCAGCCTACTATCCCGAAAGTTTTGATGATGTATACACCGACGCCATCTTTCCAGGACTGGTGCAACCCAAGGCAAAGCTTGAGGGGTTTGTCTATTTTAAAAAGATCCCGACTGAGGTCAAGCGCATCACCCTTGAAATTGGCTACTATGTCCAGGGAAAGCCAGAACCTCATAAACTCAGCTTTCCATTCTCTATTGAGTTAAGCCGTCACTGAGCCTATAGTTAATAATTAATTCACGAAATCCAGTTTTAATATCGCACTCAAGCGGGGTTAAGAAGACGAAAATGATGGAACGATGGTTTGTAATAGCTCTTATCGTTAGTTTTTTATGGGGGTCTGGAAGCTTTTTTGGAAAAATGGCTTTAGCAAGGGATATACCTTACCGAGTATATCTATTTGAAGGCATTGGAACATTAGCGGTGCTGATTTTTTTTATCTTCATTAAACGCCAAGAGATATTTACCGGCCTTTCTTTTAACGTCTTTGGATTGCTGATGGGTCTAAGCTGGGGGATAGGAACAATACTTTTTATTATTGCCCTACAGCCTGCAAAACTCTCAGTAATCGTCCCTTTAACCGCTATTTATCCTGCCTTTACAGTCCTTCTTTCCCTTATCTTTTTACAAGAGCGTTTGGAGCTTAGAGAAATTATCGGAATTGTTTTTGCTATTATTTCAATTGTGCTTTTAGCAAAATGAACTATGCATAGTATGTCTACTTACTGCTCAGGGGGAACTTTCGCCAATGTTGCCATCAGAGCCCGATTTTAAAAATCTGCCTCCCAATTCCTTCGCTTTTTTATATTTTTCTACTATTACCTTATCCTTGTTACATTTTTCAACCGGCTGATTTCTTCGACACACTTCACTTAAAGCCCACCCCCATCCATAATAAGCCTTAGCCAGTTCCTTTTTAACCTCTCCGTCATCTGTCTTGTCCTTAGAAATAGCTTCCAGTGATTTTACCCATCCCTCGTAGGGTGGAGGATAGGTCGGATTAAGCCTTATAGCCTCTTTATATTCTTCAATAGCCACATTATACTTGCCGAGTCGCTCCAGGGCGTATCCCAAATCGTTATGGGCATAGGGATGCTTAGGATCAAGCTGAATGGCTTTTTCAAACTGCTTTATCCCCTCTTCATTCATGCCAAGTGTCTCAAGGCTAACCCCCAAGCGGTAGTAAGTATCGGAGTATTTCGGGTTTATATAAAGCGATTGCCTGTACTTGCTTACAGATTTACGGTACTTTTTTGTCGCTTCATCAAAATCGCCCATATTATCGTATATCCTCGCCCAATAATATAAATCCAATCCCCAGTAATAATATGCCAGATAGTATTCCGGGTCGGTCTCAACCGCCTTGTTGCGGTTTTCTATTGACAGTTCATAATCGCCCATCATGGCATGCACACTTCCCCAATAGTTGTAGAAATCGGCGTTGGGTTTTCTGTTAAATCCCACAAATTTCGAGATAGCATCACTATACTTTCTACCTGCTTCTTCAGAATTCCCTGAGTCCCTTTCTCTTCTTGCCTCAAGAGCAAGTTCATATCCCCACTGCGAGTAGACTTCGGGGTTTTGAGGGGCGATTTTTGCCGCCTCTTCGTATTTTTTGAAAGCTTCTTGTTTATAAAACTCATACTTTGCCGCATCTTCCTGGTTTCCCATCAAAGTAGCATCGTTGCTCATAATTGACAACCCTATTGCCCAATCTATAAGAACATCGGCACAGGGTGTTTTGTTAGCATTAGAATTCGCGCATGCTATTTCGTATGCTTTTTCGTATTTTCTCATTGCATCATCATCCTGTCTCAGGTTTAAAAGCACGCTAGCCCAATAAATGTAAGCCTCTGCCCTATTAGGACTTTCTTTTGTAATTTTCCTATAAACCATGTCGGCTTCTTCATATTTGCCGTTATTCGAATAAAACCTGGCAAGCTCTGTGGGTTTCATGTAGTCAGGAGCCATTTCAAAAGCCATTTGTTCGGCCAAGCGGTCAATTACGGTTTCCAAACCATTTTCTTTACCCTCTTCTTCCCAGGGACCTTTCTTGTTTGTCCTTGCGATTATCTTTATGGTGTCCCCATTTTTTATAACGTCTCCAGAAATCACTTCCGTCTCTTTTCCAAAGATACCCTTGACGTAAGAGACCAGGGAGTCCAGTGATATGCCGCCGACTTCCATTTTTATAGTCAATACCTCGGCGCTGGCGCGCTTGAAACGTACTGGCTCAGGCCGCGTTGTCTGGACTCCAAGCCCAATATCAGCCCCCATCAGTTGAGAGTAACCTGCGCTCTGAGCAGATACAAGTCTATTGTTAATCTCGTCAATTAGAAGCTCCGCAATGGTTACGCCTGTAAACTCTTTTAGTTCTGAAGGGACGTCAAAAGGTGTAACGATTGGCTGGTTTTTTCTAAACTCAAAGAAGAGAACCGCTAAGAGCAATGCTCCCAGCAATAAAACAAGCCCAAGAACGGCTTTTTCCATCAGTCTTTTAAAGCCCCGATAAAGTCCTTCGATAGTCCATGATTCGGATTCGTGCTGTTTGGATTTATGTTTTCTTAGATGCTCCAAGTACACAGATATGGTATCTAATTCTTCTCCACATTGTTCACAGTTTATTTTTAATGGCATTGGTTTACTCTTTAGAATTTATGTATTCAGGTCTTAACCTTACTTTACCTACTATCATTATAAACTAATTTTATTTAAATATTCTACTATATTTCCCTAGGCTTTCTTACTACCCTGAGCTAAATTAAGTTTTCAATAATGTTTGAATTTCTCAGGGAGAGAAGTCTGCGTTTGCACGAAGAAGCTAAATGGGACTTTGAGAAGGAATGTTACGATTTTTGTCTATTTCATTCATGGACGTTGAAACTATTAAAAAGTACGAACATTATAGAGAGAAGAATAATCCCTCCTTGACTTTAATCCCCCGCCTTTATATCTTTTCTTCTTATGATTTTTCCTTCCTTTGCGGAATTTAAAGAAAAGCTAAAACAGGGAAACCTTGTACCTGTCTGGGGAGAGATACTTGCCGACTTCGACACGCCAGTATCGGCTCTAAAAAAGATTGAAAGTGGAGATTACGCATTTCTCCTTGAGAGCGTAGAAGGGGGCGAGAAATGGGGACGATATTGCTTCCTTGGAACAGAGCCACCAGTGATATTCAGGTCTAAGGGAACCCATATTGAAATAATAGAAAACGGAGAAATAGAAAAACACGAAGGGAATCTATTTGACTCATTGAGGCAACTTCTTTCGAGATACCGTCCCGTAGTCTCTCCAGATTTGCCGAGATTTCATGGCGGCGCTGTTGGATACTTCGGTTACGATGTAGTAAGGTTTATTGAAAAGCTCCCGGAGATTGGAAAAGACGAACTACACCTCTGGGATTCGGTTTTTATGATAACAGACTCGGTTCTTGTGTTTGATAATGTAAACCACAAAATAAAGATAATCTCGAATGCTTACGTATCCCAAACCGGCGAAGCAAAAAGGGCTTACGATGATGCGGTAAGCAAAATAGAAAGCCTAATCGAAAAACTCCGTTCACCCGCCTCACCCTATAACAAAAATAATAAAACTAGAGGCAAGAGAGCGGGAGAAGAGATAAATCCCTCTAGATTCAAATCAAACTTCGAGAGAAAGGAGTTTATGGAGGCGGTAAAGAGAACAAAGAGGTATATTCAAGCAGGCGACATCATTCAGGCTGTAATTTCTCAAAGATGGAAAACCAAGCTGGATGTTTCCCCGTTTGACTTATATAGGGCGCTTAGAGTTTTAAACCCCTCACCCTATATGTTCTATCTTAAAATGGAGAGTGATTTCCTTGTAGGATCATCCCCGGAGGTAATGGTGAGAGTTGAAGGAGATAGAGTAGAAAACCGCCCCATTGCCGGTACAAAACCGAGGGGAAGAGATGAAAAGGAAGATATCGAGCTTGAGAAGGAGCTTCTTTCAGACCCAAAAGAAAGGGCAGAACACATTATGCTTGTTGACCTTGCAAGAAACGACCTGGGAAGGATTGCAGAGGTCGGAACCGTAACAGTGGATGAACTTATGACTGTTGAGAGGTACTCTCATGTTATGCACATTGTATCAAATGTAATTGCAAAGCTGGCAGCAGGAAAAGACGCCTTTGATGTTATCAAAGCCACTTTCCCTGCCGGAACTCTTTCCGGCGCTCCAAAGGTGAGGGCTATGGAGATAATAGAGGAAATGGAGCCCAGCCGAAGAGGAGCCTATGGGGGCGCCGTTGGATATTTCAGCTTTTCAGGCAATATGGATACGTGCATTACGATAAGGACTTTTGTAATAAAAGAAAACGAGGTCTTCATTCAGGCGGGGGCGGGTATTGTTGCAGACTCAGACCCCGAAAGAGAGTACAAAGAGACGGAGAATAAAGTAAAAGCTCTCATAAGAGCGGTTGAGATGGTGAAGAAAGGACTTTAGACAATTTCGGATTGGCGACTTCGGATTACGGATTTTAAAAACCTTTTCTTCCGGAATCCGAATTCCGAAATCCGCAATCTAGGAAGGGGGTAGGGAAATGATTCTTATGATAGATAACTACGATTCATTCACATACAACCTCGTCCATTATTTGGGCGAGCTTGGTGAAAAGGTTTTAGTTTTTAGAAACGATAAGATCAAACTGGAAGATGTGGGGAAACTGAACCCAGATATGGTTGTAGTTTCGCCCGGCCCTTGCACTCCAAGAGAAGCAGGAATATCTGTAGATTTAATTAAAGAACTTGCGGGAAGAATTCCCATTCTTGGGGTTTGCTTGGGTCATCAGTCAATCGGTTATGCCTTGGGTGGAAAGATTGTAAGAGCAAAGAGACTACTTCATGGGAAAACCTCAATGATCTACCACGACGGAAGAGAAGTTTACGAAGGGCTGCCAAACCCATTTGAAGCAATAAGGTATCACTCACTTTTGGTGGAAAAAGAGTCCCTTCCAGACGAGCTAGAAATAACTGCCTGGACAGATGAAGATGAGATAATGGGGATAAGGCACAAGGAGTATTTAATTGAAGGCGTCCAGTTCCACCCGGAATCAATCCTTACAAAAAACGGAAAAGACCTTCTTAAGAATTTTATCAAGATGGCAAAGGGGAAGTAGTTAATTCAATTAGTAAACTATAGATTGTGCAACGCCTGAAAGAGGAAAACCTTGACTCATAGTCAATTTTTATTGATAATAAAACTTCACCACTGGGGGATCGTCTAACGGCAGGACGATGGGCTCTGGACCCATTAATCTAGGTTCGAATCCTAGTCCCCCAGCCAATAAAACTTCACCACTGGGGGATCGTCTAACGGCAGGACGATGGGCTCTGGACCCATTAATCTAGGTTCGAATCCTAGTCCCCCAGCCATTCTTGATAAGCTGAACAGTTTACCATTAAATCGAAGGGTTTTTTCAAAGAATATTGGAGGGTTGCGCCTTTTAATTCCAAGTTCGAAAATACAAAGCTAATGAGTTTCCTTTTTTGCTCAATGTTCGAACTTTCAAAAAGCTCGTAAGCCTTTGACGCTATGGAACGTACTGTATTCACAGTTATTTTGAAGTTTTCATCTGCTCTGAGATAATTTTTTAATTGTTCATTAATTTGATATTGCCTATTCTTAAGTTCATGACATTTTCTGTCGTATTCATCTGTAGTAAAATATTAAGTAATAAGGTGGTAATTTTATCTGAAGAGCAAGTTTACTTGGTAAAAAGTTAACTTGAATATATAGGTAGTGTTAATATGAGGATAGATTTCATTGACGAGATTTTTCAAATAATTAAAGATAAAGAATTTACTTTTGTTTATAACGACCATCCAATTAATGATAGTTTTCATAAATCAACAGAGAAACTTAGAGAGTGTTTGGTAAAGTTAGAGAAAAGAGAATATCTCGATGGAAAATTGCCTCAAATATCTGAAAATAGTCCTCTAAAAGTTTGTTTTATTCTTTATGTAATTCTAGTGAGATGGGCTTAATAGCACTCTCAAAAACTATAAAGTTTTAAATGAAAAATTGTTGTTATATTTATTGGCTTGATATAGTATTCCCCCTGCGTAGGTAGTTATTTTGCTATAATTATTCACCTACCTCTGTGTGGTCTAGTTGACAATGTTTTATAATTGGAGAGATAGCTGTGAGGGATTATTCAAGAGCGGGAAAATGGGTGAATACATTAAAACTAGACAGAAAGTAGAGAAGCAAAATTAGGGAACTCCAAATGGCTGAACAAGAATTATTTATTTCAGCAAGTAAAACTATTAAGGAAATATTCGGAGATGCAAAGGCATTTTACCAAATGCCAGATTACCAAAGATCCAGGCTTTCTTTATGAAGGGGGTCAGGTTGATGAAGCTAAAAAAGATAGAAAAAGATTTTATTTCCTTACAACCTGTGATAAGGGTAGCTACAGTTGACAAAAACGGCAACCCTCACAATGTTCCTGTATGTCATGTTATCGAGGGAGATCGCATCTACTTTGCTACAGGAATGAGATCAAAAAAGATTAAGAATCTAACAGAAAATGGTAATGTAGCCTTAGTGTATGATGAGTACAGTGAAATCTGGTCCCATCTCAAGGGGGTATTCATTCAGGGTGAAGCTAAGGTTATCTCCAAGGGTTCAGAGTTTAGAAAAGTCAGGAAGCTGCTTTACAAAAAATTCACCCGGTATGAAAAAGAAGCTCCAATTGAAGAAGAGAAGACGGTAATTATTGAGGTCACTCCGCTAAGGGTTGTAAGCTGGGGGCTTTAAGCAATAAGTTTATGAGTACAGATTAAATACATTGGATAGAGAGAAATTTCAAGAAATTGTAGAAGAGGCATATGAGAAGATCCCTGAAAAATTCAAGCAAAAGATGGAAAATATCGTGATAACGGTTAAGGACTTCCCTAGCCAAGAGGACTTAGAACGGCTTAAAATCAGGGATGGAAAATATCTTCTCGGATTTTATAGAGGTATTCCGCTTCCCCAAAGGAGCGTGTGGCAGGTAATACAATTTCCTGACAAAATAGTCCTCTTTCAGAGAAACATTGAAAGAATGTGTAGAAGTGAAAAAGAGGTAAAAGAGAAAGTCTACGAAGTTCTCTTACACGAGGTGGGACACTATTTTGGACTCTCGGACAAAGAGATTTACGAGCTTATGGGTTCTGATTAAAACTTGCCTGAAGAATAAGATGATAAAATAAAATCCCTTTTTACTTATTAATCACTTTACTTGCTTTTGCATTATCCGATGTTTGAAGCACACAAATCGAGGTTTTGCCAGTTCCTGTCGTTGCATATACGTAATTAATATTGATGCCTGCATCAGCAATCTTTTTTGCAACCTTCTGTAATTCTCCTATCTTGTTTGGCATTTCTACTGCAACGACATCCTCATCTTTGGCCTCAATCCCTAGTTTAGCGAGTGC